>JAZLKY010000118.1:0-2408 GCA_045597885.1 Acutalibacteraceae bacterium
CTCTTGTGATTTCATGTGAATTGTGTATCCCTGCGGATACTATGGGTTTTAAATACACCTGTTCTTCTTCACTTAAATATATTTCTTTGTTATTCATATGGTACACTCCTTTTTTTCTTCATTATACCATACGTTTTAACAAAAGTAAAGTTTTAAATGTTACAATATACTACGGCTGTTTCAATGAATTTAGCGATATGTTCAACGGCGGCAGCAAGCAGCCGCCATACAGGGTATCACTCATATAACAAAGGGCTGTTACAAAGCGAAAGTTTTGTAACAGCCCCCGTTTATGATGTGAATATTGATCATTAATACCTTTTTCAGTCAAATTTCGCCTGCGCCGCCTCGATCTGTCCGGCAGCCGGCAGAACAGTGGGCAGGGTGTTCGGGAGTCCCAAACTGTCATATTTTGATCCGGCATAGTTGTGATACGGCAACACCTTCACCGCTGTCACATTTTTGAGCGTTTTCAAAAAATCCCGGATCTTTGTGATCTCCCCGTCATTGTACCCCGGCACGAACGGGATGCGGACCTCACTCTTTTTCCCGCAGTTGTCGATCATGCGCAGGTTGTCCAAAATCAAATCATTCGGCTGGCCGGTACAACGGATATGTACATCCCGGTCGATCGACTTGATATCGTACAGAAAGATGTCGGTATACGGCATCACCTGCTCGATGCTCTCCCGGCGGACAAAGCCGCAGGTATCCACGGCGGTATGGATCCCCTCTTTTTTCAGTTCTTTTAAAAGTGCGGCACAAAAATCGGACTGCATCAGGCATTCTCCGCCCGAAAGCGTTACCCCGCCGCCGGAAGTTTCATAAAATGCCCTGTCCGCAAGCAATAGTGGCATGAGTTCACCGACCGTTACACTTTTTCCGTAAAACACCAATGCGTTTGCCGGACAAACGGCGGCACACATACCGCAGCCGACACACAGCTCACGGTCAAAAATATGTGCTCCGTTTTCCGATCGGTGTGCATGATGCGGGCAGACAGCGATACATTCACTGCAACCGATGCATTTGTCGGCATAGTATGCCGTTTGCGGTTTAAAACCAATGCTTTCGGGATTGTGACACCAAATGCATTTGAGTGAACAACCCTTGAAGAATACCGTTGTTCTGATGCCGTCCCCGTCATGAACAGCGAAGCGCTTGACCGAAAAAACCGTGGCAGTGTTCATGTGTTCGTCCTTTCATCCGATGATCTCATCCCATGTATTCTTTACTGCTGTATATTTTCCGCACGCAGGATATAGGCATCCTGCTCCGCTTTCGACAGATTGTTCCAAAGCACGTTCCACCCGCATACCCGCACCTGCAGATTGCGGTATTTTTCGGGGTGCTGTTGGGCATCCCGCAGGGTGGCAGTATCAAATATATTGAACTGGATCGACATACCGCCGTTCTTCAGATAGGTCATCAGCAGGGCATCCATCGCCGCCAGTCCGTCCTCTCCCGCAACGGCAGAGGGATGGAGCATGATATCGACACAGAATGATTCGTGATACCGATAGGGGGACAGACCGCACGCTGACAGGATCAGCGCCGTCACGCCGTTTTTGTCCATGCCACTGACGGGAGAACCGTTTTTGGACAGCTCTATCCCCGCTTTTCTGCCGTCCGGCAGTGCCGCCGTCTTCTCTCCCTGCCACACAAATTCCATTGCCGAATGCATGATGGCTTTATATACCCCGCCCCGTGCATTCGGGCGATTGTTGACCTTCGTGCAAAAATCTCTTGACGAATGAGCAAATCCGTGATAGTATCAATTTAATTTATTTTTATTAGGAGGAAATAGTATGAATGCGTATTTGAATCGTGTACTCGAAGGTGTGCGTGAAAAACACGGCAACGAACCGGAATTTGTTCAAACAGTGGAAGAAGTCTTTTCTTCCCTGGAGCCGGTAATCGACCGTCACCCCGAGTACGAAAAAGTGGATTTGCTCAACCGCATGGTGGAGCCAGAGCGTATGTTCACCTTCCGTGTGGTGTGGATGGACGATAACGGCAACTGGCAGACCAACCGTGGCTGGCGTTGTCAGTTCAACGGAGCAATCGGACCTTACAAGGGTGGTCTTCGCTTCCAGAAGAATGTGTACGAAGGCATTATCAAGTTCCTCGGTTTTGAGCAGACATTCAAGAACAGTTTGACCGGTCTGCCGATTGGCGGTGGCAAAGGCGGTTCCGACTTTGATCCCGCCGGAAAATCCGATGCCGAGGTCATGCGTTTTTGCCAGAGTTATATGACCGCTTTGTACCGCTACATCGGGCCGGATGTGGATGTACCCGCCGGTGACATGGGTGTTGGCGGTCGTGAGATTGGCTATCTCTACGGTCAGTATCGCCGTCTGAAAGGCGTGTGGGAAAACGGTGTTTTGACCGGAAAAGGCCTTTCCTAC
>JAZLKY010000119.1:0-1784 GCA_045597885.1 Acutalibacteraceae bacterium
ATGTTAAATTCGGTGAGAAGGTATGGTCTCCCATTATTGACAAGGGAGAGGCGGATGTGATCCTTGCTTTTGAATTGCTGGAGGCTTACCGGGCACTGCCTTGGCTCAAAGCCGGTGGCAAGATCGTCGTCAACGATCAGCGCATCAATCCGATGCCGGTCATCACCGGTGCCGCACAGTATCCTTCGGAAATACTCAAAAAACTGAATGAAAAGGTCGATGTGACATCCTTGGATGCGCTGTCTCTGGCGAAGCAGGCGGGAAGTATCAAAGCCGTCAATGTAGTGCTGATCGGGGTGATGGCAAAGAATACCGCCATCCCGTATGACACCTGGGTGGAAACCATCCGTACGACGGTTCCTCCCAAGTTTTTGGATATCAATCTTCAGGCATTTGATTTAGGATACAATCTTTGACAGTCGAAAGGAATGAGAGACATGACCTCTGCAGTTAAGAAGATCCTTGGTGTGATCACCTATTTGATCGGGTTGCTGATCATTGCTATCGGCATCAATCTGTCCAAGCTGTCCGGCTTGGGTATTTCCCCGGTCAGTTCTATTCCGGGCGTGATGTCCAAGGTGTTTCCTTCTGCCTCTTTGGGCAGTATGGTTATTGTGGTATATTGCCTGTTGGTCATTGCTCAGATCATCGTCCTCAGAAAAAAATTTAATCCGGTCAACTTGCTCGGTGTTCCGGTCGCCATCATATTCGGCTTGATGGTGGACTTTGTCGGGATCGCCAGATTCACTCCGACATTGGCGGGCATCGGTATCGGCATACGGACGGAATTTAACGGATTGATGATGGCTTTCCCCAAGCCGGAAAACTATTTTTTCCAGTTGGCTTATCTGTTGATCAGTATTGTGGTCATCGGAATAGGGGTCTATATCTACCTGAAGCCCAAGCTTGTTCCCATGCCGGCAGAAGGGTTGGCGGGGGCTATCTCACAGGTTTCCGGCAAACCGTTCGGTAACTGCAAGTCGCTGGTGGATGTGTGTATGATCGCTACTGCTTTGATCCTGCAATTAGCGTTGCTGGGCGGGATTTCTTCCTTTACCGGCGAGAATGCCGTGGTGAGAGAGGGTACGGTGCTGTCAGCGGTCTGCGTAGGACAGGTAGTGAAATTTCTGAATAAATATTTGACGAAGAAAGACTGATATGATGAAACAAGACGAAAAAATCGAAACCATGTCACGGGAAGAACTGCGGGATCTGCAAAGCCGCCGTCTTGTCCGGCAGGTCCGACGCAGTTATGAACGAGTCCCCTGCTTTCGGGAGCGGATGGATCAGGCAGGTTTGAAGCCGGATGATGTTCACGGCATCGAAGATTTACACCGGTTGCCGTTCTCTTACAAGAAGGATTTGCGGGATTGCTATCCGTATGGACTGTTTGCCGAACCGATGGAGAATGTCGTTCGTGTTCACGCCTCCAGTGGCACGACCGGAAAGCGGATCGTGGTCGGCTACACGAAGAACGATCTTGATATGTGGTCGGAGTGTATCGCCAGGATGCTTACCGGACTGGGTGTTACCAACAAGGACATCGTTCAGGTTTCTTTCGGCTATGGGCTGTTTACCGGCGGGTTCGGTGCTCACAACGGGGTGGAAAGGATCGGAGCGACTGTCGTCCCGATGTCCTCCGGCAACACCGCTCTTCAAATCCAGACGATGATTGATTTTGGCGTGACGGTGTTGTTCTGTACGCCTTCCTACGCAATGTATCTGGCGGAAGAAATTGAAAGAATGGGTGTGCGTGATCAATTGAAACTGCGGATCGGCATATT
>JAZLKY010000120.1:0-1721 GCA_045597885.1 Acutalibacteraceae bacterium
AATCCCAATACGCCCCGGCGTGGCAGTGATGCGGCGGCATCAGTGGTGCTGTCCTTTGATGAAGCGGCAAAAGGCGCCAAGAAGAAGGTCGCCGTTCAGCGCATCTGCACCTGCGGCGAATGCGGTGGCACAGGTGCGAAAAAAGGGACATCTCCCAAGACCTGTCCCGACTGTAACGGCACCGGGCAGGTGAGCCGACAGCAACGTACGCCCTTCGGCGTAATGCAGACACAGTCTCCCTGCTCCCGTTGCCGGGGACGGGGCAAGATCATCGAAACCCCCTGCCCCGCCTGTGGCGGACAGGGACGGGTGCGGCAAACAGAACAGGTAGGCGTGAACATTCCCGCAGGAATTGATGACGGACAGGTGATCAACATCCCCGGCAAAGGCAGTGCCGGAGTAAACGGCGGACCCGCCGGCGATCTTCAGGTAGAGGTGACAGTCCGTCCTCATCCACTGTTTGAACGGGGTGGATTCAACATTTGGTACGAACTGCCCATTACCTTTGCCCAGGCGGCACTGGGCGCTGAGGTGGACATCCCGACACTTGACGGTAAGATCTCTTTTACCGTCAAAGAGGGAACACAGCCCGGTGATGTGCTGCGTGTCAAGGGGAAAGGTATCCCGTACATCAACGGCAGAGGAACCGGCGATCTGCTTTTGAAGATCGTAGTGGAAGTACCGAAAAACCTCTCCGCCGACCAAAAGAAGATCCTGCGCAATTTTGAGGATACCACCGGCGAAAAAAACTATCAAAAGCGCAATAAGTTTTTTGAAAAAATCAAAAAAGGATTTCATTGATCCGTTATACGAGTGATTTCTAAAGGGGCTGTTTAAAAACTCTCGTTTTTAAACAGTCCCTTTTTTAGGGGATAGGAAAAATGTTCGGAATGAACAATCCTAAACTGTTGCGATCCCTAACATCCTCTTGATTTTCATTTGGCTCTATCCCATCGTGCGGGCGTGCTTCATCCCGTCGAGGAACGCCGCCCCGATAATCCCGGCATCGTTGCCGAGCGTGGCAATGACGATCTGTGTCTGATTTTCCAGATTGCTCAAAAAATGCGTTTCTGCGATCTTTTGCCTGATCGGATCAAGCAGGTACTGTCCCTCATGGGAAATGCCGCCGCCGATGCAGACCACATCCGGCTGGAAGGTGGCGATGATGTTGGAGATGCCGATAGAAAGATACTCGATATATCGGTCGACGATACGGATACCGGTCTCGTCCCCTGCCCGCATGGCATCAAATGCTGTCCTGCCATTGACCTTGGACGGGTCGCCGCCGCACAACTGCCACAATAAAGAATCGGGGTGATGGCTCATGGACGTGCGGGTACGCTCGATGAGGGCGGTGGCGGAAGCATAACATTCCAGACATCCCCGCTTGCCGCAGGAACACGCCTTGCCCCCGGCACGGATGACCGTATGCCCCAATTCGCCGCCGGCGTAATTACTCCCTGTATAAATCTTACCGTTTATTACGATTCCACCACCCACCCCGGTGCCGAGCGTGATGGTGATGAAGTTTTTTGTGCCTTTTCCGGCGCCGGCAAGGTATTCCCCATATGCCGCCGCATTGGCATCGTTCTCGATAAAACACTTCATCCCCAGCCGCTCGCTGACCAGTTTTCCCAGTGGCACATGGTCAAATCGCAGATTATTAGCATAGAGGACCGTACCCCCGTCGGGGTCGACCAGTCCGGGGGAACCGATCCCTA
>JAZLKY010000121.1:0-1243 GCA_045597885.1 Acutalibacteraceae bacterium
TCTCGGTTCTGTGTATCGCATCAGCGATGACGGCGGCGTTACCTTTTCCGAGATCAAAAAATGCCCCGTTACCGCACCGCACGGTCCGGTCGCTCTGCCGTCCGGGGGGTTGCTGTATGTCGGGACCATGTTCGAGGATGAAATGGACATACACCGTCAGTTTAGCGGTGTATACCTTTATAAACTGAATGGGAACGATGATTTTGAATATGTCGGCACGATAGAAAACACTACCGATAATAAATGGTGGGAACCGTATGCCTATGCCATCACCGATGAACATATCATCGTTCATATCCGTGTCCATAATGATCCGGCGGGACTTGCCGCCGTTTTCCAGTGTGAAACATTCGACGGCGGCAAAACCTTCACCGAACCCCATCGGATCAACGGGCACGGCATTCCCTCGCACATCATGCGCCACAGCAGTGGCGTTCTCGTTTGTGCATACGGGAACCGTTTGGGCGATCCCATCGGCAACCGTGTGCTGTTCAGCAAGGATGACGGCAAGACATGGTCGGAGGAATATATCCTGACCGATGACAACCGACATCCCGATTTCGGTTATCCCACCTGTGTCGAGATCGAAGGCGGTAGGATCTTGACAGCGTACTATCAGTATGCCTGTGAGGAAGAAACCATGCTCGAAAGTTCCGCCATTCATAAATGCGTTTGGGAGATCCCGGAAGAAATACTGAAAGCATAAAGTTCAGCAAAGGATTTGTGGTTGTTAATTTTCGGAATGTGTGGTATACTGTATGTGATCGAGAAATTGAAGGGAGACAGAAGCATGAAGGTGTATAAATGTCAAGTATGCGGTGAGGTCTTCACCGTACAGGATGGTGAAGAGGCGGTCTGCCCGAAATGCAGGCAGAAGGGCGACAAGCTGACCGAGCTTGCCAATCGCTATGCCGGAACCAAAACGGAAGAAAACCTGGCGGCGGCGTTCGCCGGTGAATCCCAGGCGAGAAACAAATATACCTATTTTGCATCCAAGGCAAAAAAAGAGGGCTATGAGCAGATTGCCGCTCTGTTCCTCAAGACTGCCGATAACGAAAAAGAACATGCCAAGATGTGGTTCAAGGAACTGTGCGGCTTGGGTGATACGGCGCAGAATCTTGCCGCCGCCGCCGATGGCGAGAACTATGAGTGGACGGATATGTATGAGGGCTTTGCCCAAACCGCCGAGGAAGAGGGCTTCCCGGAACTGGCGGGAAAATTCCGTGCCGTTAAGTCGGAGGCC
>JAZLKY010000122.1:0-3807 GCA_045597885.1 Acutalibacteraceae bacterium
GATTATGTGAATGATTTTTATTCTTTTGTTTGCCAAATAGTGGAGGGCGGTTCCCGCCCCCATCTGCTTTTCGCCCACTCTATGGGCGGCGCGATTGCCGTACGGTATCTTGAGGAATACACCCATCCATTCTCCCGGATAGTACTATCCTCCCCCATGATCGCTCCGGCTCACGGGAAGGCGCCTCTGTGGCTGGCAGAATGTGCCGGATGGTTAGCCGTCAAAGCCGGAAAAGGGAAGCACCGTCCTCTGACTGCTTCTCCCTATCCGGGGCAGGAAAAGTTTGCCGATTCCTGCGCCGGCTCGTACGCCCGTTTTGCTTACTATGACCGGCTTAAATCCGCTACTCCTCTCTTACAGAATTATTCTCCCACCTATCGCTGGATGCTGGAAATGCTGAAGATCACCAAGATCATTCTCCGTCCCGATGCTCCGGAACGGGTCACTGTGCCGGTTCGGATGTATTGGGCAAAGAACGACCCTATGGTATTGCATAAACCGCAGGAAGAACTGATCTCCCGGCTGCCGCAGGGAGAGGCGATAGCCGTTGAAGGAGCCAAACACGAAATTTACCGTTCCCCGGACAGCATCCTGCACCCCTATCTTGAGGATATCCTGGATTTTTTTGCGTCCTCTGATTAATTTACAGTTTCTTCATACCATCCCCCGCTTTTTGCGTTATGATAAACAGAAAGGACGGTATACCGTCGGCTGTGGCTTATTCGGCACTTTTGCCGGTTTTCTCTTTGAAAGGCGGGAGCATAGAAATGTTTGGCTATGTGCGGTTTTACAAACCGATGCTCCGTGTCGGTGAATATGAACAGTATCAGGGCGTATATTGTACCTTGTGCCGCCGTTTGGGACGGCGGTACGGTCCTCTTTCTCAAGGAACGATCAGTTATGATATGGCATTTTTTGCTTTATTGCATATGGCGGTGAATGGGGAATCTCCGGCATTTTGCCGCAGTCGCTGTGTATATAATCCGGCTAAACGCTGTCTACGGTGCCGTCATACAGAAGCGGCGGATCTGGCGGCGGATATCAGTGTCCTGCTGAACTATTATAAGCTCCGGGATACCCTTCGGGATGAGAGAGGATTCAGGAAGATGCTTGCCATGCTGCTATATCCGCCGGTGGCATGGTCCCATCGCCGGGCAGCCCGGCGACGTCCGGCAGAGGATCAGCGCATCGCCGCCATGATAGAGGCTCAATCCGCCGTAGAGCAGGCAAAGATCCCCTCGGTGGATGCCGCCGCCGAACCGTTCGCTTTGCTTTTGCGGGATTTGTTCGTCGCCTTTTCTTCTGACAGCACACAGCAACGGATACTGGATCGGTTCGGCTATTGTCTGGGACGGTGGATCTATTTGATAGATGCAGTGGATGATTTGCCGTCTGATTATAAGAAAGGCAATTACAATCCGTATATTTTATGCAATAATATACAGAGAGAGGATGATATTCCCGCCATCCGTCAACAGTGCGAGGGGGGACTGAATGCCTGCTTGGCGGAATGTATTGCCGCCTTTGATCTGCTGACAGTATCCCGATTCCGAGGAATACTGGACAACATTCTCCGCCTGGGGATGCCCCGTATACAGACCGTTGTCATCAGTGGAGAGAAAATAACCGATAAAAAACGAATGAGGATTGGAGAAACATATGAACCGTGATCCGTATGAGGTTTTGGGAATATCTCCCAACGCTACAGACGACGAAGTGAAAGCGGCTTATCGGTCGCTGGCTCGCAAATATCACCCGGATAACTACACCGGGAATCCTCTGTCTGACCTTGCTCAGGAAAAGATGCAGGAGATCAATGACGCTTACGATGCTATTGTCCGTTCACGCAAGAACGGCGGGTATGCCGGCGGCTATTCTTCCGGCAGTTCCCGATACAGCGATATCCGGCAGATGATCCAACAAAACCGGCTGACGGATGCCGAGGTGGTGTTGGACGGTGTCCCCTCTCACGCACGTGACGCCGAGTGGTTTTTTCTAAAAGGGAGCATCCTGTACCGTAAAGGATGGCTGGAGGATGCCTATTCTCACTTCGAAACCGCCTGCCGTATGGATCCCTCTAACAGAGAATACCGGCAGGCACTCGATCAGGTCTCTTTTAACCGGCGTACCGGCGGCTATCGCACCGCTCCAGCCGATAACGCAGACGGCTGCAACACCTGTGATGTCTGCACCACGCTGTACTGCGCTGACTGCTGTTGCGAGTGTATGGGCGGCGATCTGATCCGGTGCTGCTGATATGGGCGGAAAAAAAAGCGGCCGTCTGGCATTTGGCGGCATCATGACGGCGATGTCACTTGGCTGTCTTCTGCTGACAGCCGTTCCGGTGACTGAGATCAGTTTGGCGGCGTTGGCAGGGATCTGCATCACCCCGGTAGTGATCGAATGCGGCAGGAAGACGGCGTCCCTGTCCTATCTGGCAGTTTGTCTGCTGTCCTTGCTGCTTGTGCCGGTGTGGGAAGGCAAGATGCTGTTCATCACCCTGTTCGGATATTATCCGGTGATCAAATCCCTGCTGGAAGCGGGGAGGATCTCCCGCCCGGTCGAGTGGTTGATCAAATTAGCCGTTTTTAACCTCTCCATGATCATCGCCTACCGCGTATTGACACGGTTCTTAGGGTTGCCGGAGGACACCTTTACGGTAGCGGGCATTTCTTTGCCGTGGGCTTTTCTGCTGGTGGGGAATGGCGTATTTGCTTTATATGACTGGTGTCTTACCCGATTGATCGGACTGTATATGATCCGATGGCGATCAAAGGCACAGCGCTTATTTCGCTTCTGAATCGGTAATCATCAGAAGAACAGACGACCATGCAAGACAAAAATGCAAGATTGCATTTTTGTCTTGCATTTTTTGCTCAAATGCGGTACAATACCTGCGATGGAGAGGGGTGTCAGCACATGAGATCCAGTTTGATCGCCTTGATGGCGGAGAAAGAGATCCATTTTTCAAAAGGACAGCGACGGATCGCCCGGTTTATCACCGATCACTACGAGGAAGCCGCTTTTATGACAGCCCTGCGGCTGGGAGAAGAGGTGGGTGTCAGCGAATCCACCGTCGTAAGATTTGCCGCCGAATTGGGGTTTGACGGATATCCTCAATTACAGAAAGCCATGCAGGAGTTGATCCGCAGTAAACTGACGGTAATACAGCGGCTGGAAGTCACCCGTGCCAGAATGACGGATGATGAGGTGCTGCCGATGGTCGCTACCGGCGACATCAATAACATTCGGCAAACGATCGAAGGATTGGATAAAAATGCCTTTTTCCAGGCAGTAGAAACAGTGATCCACGCCCGGCAGGTTTATATTTTCGGCGCCGGCAGTTGTAAAATGCTGGCAGGATTTCTTAATCATTATCTGCAGATGCTGATGGGGGGACGGGTGCATTTGATCTCCACCTCCAGCCAGAACGAGATATTCGAAGAGCTGTTGGATGTTACACAGGACGATGCTGTCATCGGCATCAGTTTTCCCCGCTATTCGAGCAAAACTGCCAAGACCATGCATTATGCCCGCTCCAAAAATGCTGCTGTTGTCGCCATTACCGACAGCATTTTGTCACCCATGGCACCGTTTGCCACCACCTTACTGCTGGCGCACAGCGACATGGCAAGCGTGGTGGATTCTTTGGTTGCCCCTCTGAGCATCATCAATGCGCTGATCGTTGCGGTCTCTCTCAAAACGATGGAACAGAGCCGGAGCAAGCTGGAAGAACTGGAAAAGCTGTGGAATACTTATCAGGTATACGAAAATGTAGATGAGGCAGGGAACACCGGATCATGAAAG
>JAZLKY010000123.1:0-1744 GCA_045597885.1 Acutalibacteraceae bacterium
TGCCGCCATGGCGGCAGGAACAGACAGATACGGATGACCTGCCAGCGCCACCGTCGCCCCGACAACGGCTCCAAGCGTAAAACAGCCGTCGGTGGACAGGTCGCAGACATTGAGCATAGAATAACTGAGGAACAGCGCCAGTACGGTCAGTGAACTGATCAATCCCAGTTCCAATGCTGTTTGTATCAGACCGGCGGCAGAAAGTAAAGACATCGGTGATTACTCCTTATTATTCAAAGCTTTCAGCAGTAGTGATGGATTGGATCTTGCTGCAATGGGGGGCAAAGGTTTCTTTCAGCGTATCATAATCATACCCCAACTGCTCGCAGATCTCGGTGTTGATCGTAGCGGTGCCGTTGTCGAATGTCTTCACCGGGACTTCACCGGCGTTTTTACCGTTCAGCAGGATATCTGCCACCATATCAGCAGTTTCAGTTCCCAGATTGGCATAATCGACACCGTAGCCGAGGAATGCCCCGTTGAGTGCAAAGGAATCCGCCCCGGTATAGTGCGGGATCTTTGCCTCAGCAAATTTTTCATAGATGGAGAGCTCTGCCTGCATGACGGTGTTGTCCGTCGGGGTGAAGACAGCATCGACCTTGTCTGCGATCAGCGCATCTGCCGCCAGTGTGATCTCAGCGACCGAGGTGCCGGTGCGCTCTACATATTTGATCCCTTTGCCGTCCAGATATGCCTTCGCATCCTTGATAGGGGCGGTGGAGGAATCCTGTCCGACATCGTACAGCAATCCGACCGTTTTGATGTCGGGATTTCCTGCCAGTATCAGATCCATGATGGCGTTGGTGTTGAGATAATCGGATGTGCCGGTGATATTGGCACCGGGTGCCTCGTTGGAGGTGACCAATTCCGTGCCGACCGGATCGGAAACGGCGGCGAACACCACCGGAAGATCCATCCCCTCGGTAGCGGATTGCATTGCCATGGCGACCGGGGTCGCGACACCGACCATCAGGTCGACTTTGTCGGCAATGAAGTTGGCGACGATCTGCGACAGCACGTTGGCATCGGCATTGCAGTTATCATAGGAAACATCAAAAGTCACGCCTTTTTCTTTTCCGATCGCCTCCAGCCGGGAACGCAGATTGTCCACGATCTGGTTGAGTGAGGCATCATCCACATAGTTGCAGATGCCGACCTTGTAGGTCTTGCCGCTCCCACTGTCGGAGGAAGCGGGAGAACCGCCGCACCCTGCAACGGTCACGCACACCAAGGCGAGACAAAGACAGATGCTGATCAAACGGAGAAACTGTTTCATGGTTATTTCCTTCTTTCTGTTTTAATAAAATATTTCTTTGATACTGTAAGAAATAGCGGACTGTTTTCAGTATCGCCATCGTTTTCCTGGGTGATGCATCCGGATCATCCTTTCTGTACAAAAAAAACTGTCCCAACTGCTGTTGGGACAGATAAATATATCTGCGGTACCACCCCACTTCTTCGCCCTCTGCGTAGCACTCTGCGATGCACGGTCATGCATCCTCCACGGATAACGGGCGGAACTCCCGTCGCCCCTACTCGTCATCGGACTTTCGGTTTGCCCTCACAGGTCCATTCGCCGTTGCGTCCGTCACTGCGCTCCCACCTGCCGCAGCTCTCTTGGCACGGTCCGCCAACGGGTACTTACTCCCGATCAAAGGTTTATGCAGACAGTATAGCGCAGGAGCGGCGGTTTGTCAAGAAAAAATTTGTGCATAAATATTCCGTATAAATTGCAATATAAAGA
>JAZLKY010000124.1:0-1656 GCA_045597885.1 Acutalibacteraceae bacterium
AGCATGGAATAGAGAGCAGAAGCAAAATAAATATCGTGGACGGAAATGCCGATATTGTATGCCAGTATCCGTTCCTTGTCATTTTCTCTTCCGGGAATATTGCCGTTGACCACATCCGTCATTTCACCAAACTGCCGGAACCGATCAAAATTCTTGAAATGACATACGTGACCGGTATCGTCGGCAAAGATCTTGTCAAAAAAGAGGTCACAGTTGGTGAAGCCGAGTGTATGTACCGGCACCACCAAGACTCCCTCGTCAAAGGCACTGTCCGGACAGAAATCCTCCGGCGCATAGGTGACACAGGACAACACGACATCTGAGCCTTTGACGGTGGAATAATAATCGTCGGTATACTCAAATGTCACATTGGGGAATCCACTGAACCGTTGTACAAATTCCTTCTCCGTACCGTGATGACGATACAGCTTGAGATGAAGCGGTTTATGGGACATCACCGTCAGCAGGACCTCCACTGTTGCTCTGGCAACGTTGCCGAGACCGATCACGCCGACGGTACGAAAATCACTTTTCGCCAGCTTTTCAATGGAGTGGACAGCGACACACCCTGTCCGCATGGCGGTCACCCAGTTGCCGTCCATGAGGGCGAGCGGCTCCCCGGTGTCGATATTGTACAGCACGATCTGACTATCCAGACTGGGCTCCCGTTCCGGATAGCGGGTGACCACCTTGACACCGCCATAGTGGATACCGTCTACGCCGATAATGGACGGCATCACATTGCAGAACACGCCAGGTCGCGGTTTCATGCTGATTTTCGGCGGCAGCATAGCCTCATTTTTGGATGCGATCATCTTCTCCGTCCAACTGTAGCAGACGGATGCCGGGATTTTGAGAGAAATAATATCGTCAAATCGGATCAGTTTCATATTTTTCCTCCGTGGTTTTTCTTCATTATAATGCGAAAAGCGGGAAAAATCAAGAGTTTTCGCAGAAGGACGGTTTCTTCTGCCTGCTTTTATAACTGTTCACGGAAAATTTACGTACATAACGGTTGTAAGTTTTTGAAAAATGTGCTAAAATCAAAAGTGTTTTTACCGGACGGCCTGTCCGGTATCAAATGAGGAAAGGTCGGAAAATCATGGGATTGATCAAAGCCCTGTTCGGCGATTACAGTGCCAAAGAGGTCAAGCGGGTGCGCCCCGTTTGTGATCGGGTACTGGCGTTGGAAGAAAAATATGCCGCCATGAGCGAGGAGGAACTCCGAGGGCAGACAACGGTGCTTAAAGAGCGCTTGACGGCGGGAGAACCGATAGATGCGATATTGCCGGATGCTTTTGCGGTCTGCCGGGAGGCATCGTGGCGGGTGCTGGGGATGAAGCATTTTCCCGTCCAGATCATCGGCGGTATTATTTTGCACCAGGGGCGCATCGCTGAGATGCGTACCGGCGAAGGGAAAACACTGGTGGCGACACTGCCGGCTTACCTCAACGCTCTCACCGGCGAAGGGGTGCATATCGTTACCGTCAACGATTATCTTGCCCGCCGTGACAGCGAGTGGATGGGCAAGGTGCATCGTTTCCTGGGCCTCACTGTAGGCCTGATCATCCATGATCTGAAGAAGGAAGGGCGCCAGAAGGCTTATGCCGCCGATATCACTTACGGCACCAATAACGAGATGGGCTTCGACTATCT
>JAZLKY010000125.1:0-2956 GCA_045597885.1 Acutalibacteraceae bacterium
TTACATCATCAAAAACTGCTCGGCTACCATACACCGGAGGAACTGTTTGACGCTGAACTTGACCGCATTTACGCCGCGTGAGTCGCGCACCGAATTTGCCTTTTCGCTCGTCGCTACGCTCCTCCCTCAAAGGCAAATCCGTTCTACTTGTGAATCTTTCGTTAACTATTGCAACTTGCTATTGCAATTTGCGATGTGTTTTTTTATAAAAATTTCACGGGAACAAGAAAAAACCTTTTCTTCCTCATTTGACAACAGTTCCGAAAAAGCGTATACTGAACGGCAGGAGGGATCGCAATGATCGGTGTATCACTGCCAATGGAATGGCTGCAAAATGCCGGGATGCCGTACGGTGACCCGGCTGTCGTTTTCGAACAACTGAAAGATGCCGGGGTGGAGAGTGCGGAGCTGCGTGCCGTGCGCCCCGGTGATCCTCCGGCGGCGGTGCTGGATGCCGCCCGCACGGTATGGGCGCAGGGGATGCAGATCACCGTCCACGGGACGGTCAAGACGGCAGAGGGGGCTGCGGATGAGGTGTTTGCCCCGTTGACCGATCTGCTGAAAAACTGCCGGCAGGAATCGCTGACCGTCACGCTCCACCCGATCAACGGGGACAATGCCGCTATGCTGACCGCTTTGGCACGGCATATCGAAAAAGAAAAATTGCCGGTGACGGTGGCACTGGAAAACAACCGCCGTCTGCCGGACAAAAAGACCGAGGGAGACAGCGCCGCACTGGCACTGCAGGCGGTACTGGCGGTCGACGATCCCCATATCCGGCTGTGTTGGGACATGGGACACTGGGAATACTATGTCGGGAAAAACCGCCCGGACGAACCGCTCGCCGTGCCGGACAGCGCATTTCTTTCCCGCACCGTCCACACCCACATCCATGGCATGGACGGGCTGAAAACGCATTTCCCGTTGTGGGGGGATAATCTGCCGCTCGATCATCTGCTCACCGCTCTGGGCAGGGACTATGCAGGGGTTTATAATTTGGAGCTCGATCCTGCCCGCTGGGCCGACCGGTACGAACCGTTGCCGGCATTGCTCCGATCGGTGGAAGAACTGAAAAAAGCGATAATGAGGTGTGGAGTATGACCATCCACGGACTGCAAAAAATGACCTTGCTGGACTATCCCGGCAAGGTAGCGTGTACAGTGTTCAGTGGTGGCTGTAATCTGCGCTGTCCGTTCTGCCACAATGCCCTGCTGGTCACTGAGCTGGATCGGACACCCGCACTGGATACGGAAGAAGTAGCGGATTTTCTGAAAAAACGGGCGGGTCTGCTTGACGGGGTGTGTTTCACCGGCGGCGAACCGCTCCTGCAGCCCGATCTGCCGGATTTTATTCGCCGGATCCGTTCATTCGGCTATGCGATCAAACTGGACACCAACGGCACATTCCCCGACCGGCTTGCCGCCCTGCTCGACGGGGGACTGGTGGACTATGTGGCGATGGATATCAAGAACCGCCCGGAAAAATATCCGATGACCGCCGGCATTCCCGATCTGCCGCTCGAAAATGTGAAGAAAAGCGTATCCATCCTGCAGGCGGGAAAAACGGACCATGAATTCCGTACCACGGTAGTGAATGAATATCACACGGTGGACGATATCGAAGCCATTGCCCGATGGATCGAGGGCGCACCCCGCTATTTCCTGCAATGCTTCAAGGACAGTGGCGAACTCATCGGCACCGGACTCACCCCGCCGTCCGCAGCAGACCTTGCCGCCATGCAGACGGCGGCAGACCGCTTCGTCCCGACACAGATCCGGGGAACAGACTGAAGACAAGCCGCACCAAACCAACCGCTAAACTCACGGCAACATCCGTAGCGTGCGGCGTCCTCGACGCACCGCCCAAAATGCCAGCCCTACGATGTCGCCGCCCGTTTGCGGGGACTTTCGGCGGTGCGAAAAGGCTCCCCTTACACAGGAGAGCCTTGTTTCGCCGCCGGATAAATCACCAAACCGATTGCGTAAACCGTACCCCGACTACCACCGCACCCATGGCGGTGTCATTGCGAGCCTGCCCGAACGCAATTTTGATGCTGTGATGTCACCATAGTTTATTGACTGAAAAAACACAATATATTGTGTTTTTACCTATTGACATTTCACTTATATAGTGGTATGATTAAAAACGCACGAAAAACATACTAACAATATATATGGAGGAATCGGTTATGTATTCGGTTATCAAGCGTGACGGGAAAACCGTCGGATTCGACCTTTCTAAAATTCGCAATGCCATTATGCTGGCTTTCGATGCATGTGAAAGACGGTATAATGATGATATACTGGACTTTTTGGCACTGAAAGTAACGGCGGACTTTGAGCCGAAGATCGACAACGATCAGATCACGGTGGAAAAGATCCAGGACAGTGTGGAATCGGTGCTGATCAAGGGCGGCTACGACGATGTGGCGAAGGCATACATCCTGTACCGTAAACAACGGGAAAAGATCCGTAATCTCGGCACTACCATGCTGGACTACAAGCAGTTGGTGGACGACTATGTCGGCAGTCTGGACTGGCGTGTGAAGGAGAACTCCACCGTCACCTATTCGGTCGGCGGCTTGATCCTGTCCAACTCCGGTGCGATCACCGCTAACTACTGGCTCAGCGAAATCTATGACGAGGAGATCGCCAATGCCCACCGCAATGCGGACATCCATATCCACGATCTGTCCATGCTTACCGGCTACTGTGCCGGATGGTCGCTCAAGCAACTGATCCAGGAGGGTCTCGGCGGTGTACCGGGCAAGATCACTTCCGCTCCCGCCAAGCATTTGGTGTCGCTGTGCAACCAGATGGTCAACTTCCTCGGCATCATGCAGAACGAGTGGGCGGGCGCACAGGCGTTTTCTTCCTTTGATACCTATCTTGCGCCGTTCGTCAAGGTGGACAACCTGTCCTACTATGAGGTGAAGAACTGCATCCAGTCCTTCATC
>JAZLKY010000126.1:0-4145 GCA_045597885.1 Acutalibacteraceae bacterium
TCCTTTGCCCGCATGACCGGGGGCGGTGGCGGCTTGGCGGCAATCCTGTACACCGTAATAATGGTAGTCGATCTTCGCCTTGTCACAGGTGCCGGCGCAGTGGACATATGCCACCTTGCGCTCGGCGGCATCCGCTTTGACGCCCATGATCTCACCGATCTTTTCCGCCGTGGGCGCACCGCCGACAGGGCAGGCGTTGACTTTGGCTTCTCCGGCGGCGATGGCTTTTGCCAGCGCATCACAGCCTGCATAGCCGCAGCCGCCGCAGTTGTTCCCCGGCAGGGCGGCACGGACGGCCTCTTCCCGTTCGTCTGTCTGCACGGCAAAGATCCGACCGGCGAATCCCAACAGGATCCCGATCAGAATGCCGACTCCGCCGACTACGGCGGCGGCAATGAGGATGGGTGTTAATGTTGTCATGTCGCTCCCCCCTTAAAATTGCAGGCCGGAAAAGCCGTAGAAGGCGATCGCCATCAGCCCACTGGTGATCAGTACGATGGGCATCCCCTGAAACGCTTTCGGAACATTGTTGTTCACCATTTTTTCACGCAATCCTGCCATGATGATGATGGCGATAGCGAATCCGGTGGCAGTACCGAATCCGGCGACTACGCTCTCAATGAAATTATATTCATTCTGCACATTGGTCAGTGCCACACCGAGCACGGCACAGTTGGTGGTGATCAGTGGCAGGTATACGCCCAGTGCGGAATACAGTCCGTGACTGAGTTTTTTCAGTGCCATTTCCACCAGTTGGACCAAAGCGGCGATGACAAGAATGAACACGATGGTGTTCAGATAGGTCAGTCCCAGTGGAACAAGCACGCCGGTATACAGGACACTGGTCAGCGCAGAGGACAGGGTGATGACAAATATGACCGCCGCACCCATGCCGGATGCAGTCTTAATGTTTTTGGAAACGCCGAGGAATGGACACAGTCCCAGGAACTGACTGAGAACGACATTGTTGATCAATGCCGTGGTCAGCAGGGACAGCAGTAATGTTTTGATCATGCCTGCTCCCCTCCTTCCTGCTTTTTCGCCATGGCGGCTTTGGCTTCTTCAGCCCGGCGTTTCTTCTCTGCCGCCAGCCGTTCGGCTTCTGCCGCCGCCCGCTCTGCGATCTTCACATGGTTGACGGTACAGGCAAGTCCGTTGCAACCGGCGCAATGCCCGCCGCACGCCAGCTCACTGCCGGTATCCGTATTGGTGGCGGATGGCATCTTCAGTTTGTTCTGCAGGGCGGACAGCAGTGCCAGCACGAAGAAAGCACCCGGTGCCATGACCAAAATAGTGATCGGCACATAGAACGACGGCATGACCTGTAATCCGAAGATCTTGCCACTGCCGAATAGTTCCCGCAGTGCACCGATGATGGTCAGAGAGCAGGTGAAACCAAGCCCCATGCCCACCCCGTCAAAGATGGAGAGGAACACGCTGTTTTTGGATGCATAGGCTTCCGCCCGTCCTAAGATGATACAGTTGACCACGATCAGTGGAATGAAAATGCCCAACGAATTGTACAGACTGGGGACATATGCCTGGATGATCAACTGCACCACCGTCACGAACGAGGCGATGATGACGATATATGCCGGCATCCGTACCCCGTCGGGAATGACCTTACGCAACAGGGAGATCATCATGTTGGACAGCACCAACACGGCGGCGGTGGACAAGCCCATGCCCATGCCGTTCTTGGCTGATGAGGTAACTGCCAGTGTGGCGCACATACCCAGCATCAGCACAAAAGTGGGGTTCTCTTTGATGATACCGTTAATAATGCGTTCTCCTGCTTTTTTCAGC
The DNA here is from genome assembly GCA_045597885.1 of Acutalibacteraceae bacterium. Classification (GTDB taxonomy): domain Bacteria; phylum Bacillota; class Clostridia; order Oscillospirales; family Acutalibacteraceae; genus UBA5905. Next base: position 1,807 of record JAZLKY010000126.1, read on the forward strand.
ATTATCCCTCGCCCCCTTCCAGTTGTTTGACCAGATCAATTGCCGCTTGGGTTTCGGTCTTCAGTGCCTCGGTGGTGTGGGTGGCACCTGAAATACCGTCCAGTTGTTCGGCATCGGTGATGCCGGGGAACTGTTCCGCAATATCCGGATCAGCCGCTCTGGCACCGAATCCGGCGGTCTCGCCACTGCAATCCAGCACCGAGTAGCCGATGACCGTGCCGGTCGTGTCGATGCCGAGGGCGATCTTGACATCACCGCCGTAGCCTTTTTTGGAGTTGGCGGTGAGAACGTAACCGAGCTTGGCACCGTTCGCATCGGTGGCTTGCAGGACCTCAAGCACGGACGAGCCGTCGGTGCGGGGGGAGTTGAATTCTTCCAGCAGGGCGGCGGCATTTTCCACCTCGTCAAAGGTGGCGGCATCGGAATAGACCGCCTTATATGCCGCTTCTTTTGCCGCCTGTTCTGCGGCGGCGATCGGTTCTTTGGTCAACTGATATACGGAAGACAGGACGACCGCCGCAACCAGTGTGATGATCAGCAGGATGGCGGTGTTTTTGATGATCGGTTTCATTTCGAAGCACCTTCTTTCCGGCTTTGCCCCTGCCCGAAGGCACGGGGGACGGTGACCTTTTCGATCAACGGGACCAGGGTGTTACCGATGATGATCGCATAAGACACCCCTTCCGCCGATGAACCGAACACCCGGAACAGGGCGGTAAGGAAGCCGAGCAGAACACCGTACAGCAATTGGCCCTTCGGGGTGATGGGACTGGTGGTATAGTCAGTCGCCATGAACACAGCACCGGCAAGCAGTCCACCGGTGAGCAGATGCCCGACCAGTACCGTCCATCCGGCGACACCGTTGCCCGCCAACAGGTTGAGCAGAAAGACGAACAGCACCGTACTGACAAGATATGTTCCGGGGATGCGGATGTTGATCACGCCACGGATAAGCATATAGGCGGCGCCGAGCAGGATGGCAAGGGAGCAGGTCTCTCCGATACATCCGGAGTGCAGACCGAAGAATGCCTGCCACAGATCAATGTCCTCGCCCGCACGCAATGCCGCCAGTGGGGTGGCAACGGTAGTACCATCCACTGCCCAGGTGGTCATGCGCTGACCAAATGCCGCCAATGTATCACTGCCGAACAGGTTGCCGACGGCGGGCATATTGCTTCCCAACAGAGCCGGGAAGGAGATGATCAGGAAGCACCGGGCGGCAAGTGCCGGGTTCATAATATTCTGCCCGATACCGCCGAACAACTGCTTGACGAACAGGATGGCGAATACACCGCCGAGGACAGGGATCCATACCGGGACGGAAGCAGGCAGGTTCATCGCCAAAATCATGCCGGTGACCAGTGCACTGCCATCCGCTACGGTCGAGGGCAGCTTCATCAGTTTTTCATAAATATACTCGGTGAGCATACAGGAGACGATGCTGACCAGAATGATCACCAGCGCCCGCAGACCGAACACGAATACGCCGAACACGAGGGATGGCAACAAAGCGATCGCCACATCCCGCATAATGGTGGCGGTGGAATCCGACCGCCGGATGTGGGGAGAAACGGATGCGTTAAACATGCTCACTTCGCCTCCTTTTCCGTTTTTGCTTTTTCTTCCGCGGCTTTGCGTCGGCGTTCTGCCGCCACCTCCGCACGGGCGTATTTGAAGCCCTGTGTCAGCCGCCGTTTGGCGGGGCAAACATAGGTGCAGCAACCGCACTCGACACATTCCATCCCGTGCAGTTTTTCGAATGCCTCAAGATCGCCGCTCTCCACCGTCTGGATCAGAGCGGTGGGAACAAGGAACTCAGGGCACGCCTCTACACAACGGCCGCACCGGATGCAGGATGTCGGTTCGTATGCCGCAACCTCATCTACCGTCATGGCAAGCACGGAGGAAGATGTCTTGGTGACCGGCACATCCAAACTGACCATCGCCATACCCATCATCGGACCGCCGGAGATCAGTTTCTGGGAATTCTCTTTCAGTCCGCCGGCGGCATCAACCACCTCACGGTGACTGCTTCCGGTCGGCACATTGAAGTTGCAGGGGCTGTTGGCGCCGTCTCCGGTCACCGTCATGATGGTGCGCACGAGCGGGATCTGATATTTGACCGCCTCAAGGATCGAAATGGTGGTGGACACATTGACGACCACACAGCCGGCGTTGATGGGCAACTGGGTGGAATTGATATCCCGCCCCGTTACGGCATGGATAAGCATCCGCTCACCGCCCTGCGGGTACTTTGTTTTCAACTTTTTCACCGTGATGCGGGCATCTGCCACCGCTTTTTCGGTGAGCAGGCGGATGGCTTCCGGCTTGTTGTCCTC
>JAZLKY010000127.1:0-3380 GCA_045597885.1 Acutalibacteraceae bacterium
GGCGCAGTACCACTTCCATACGTGCCAGCAGTTCCTGCAGATCAAAGGGCTTTACAATGTAATCATCTGCTCCCAGCTTCAGCCCCCGGATACGGTCCTCCACCTGAGAACGGGCGGTGACAAAAATAGCGGGGGTGGCAAATTGTCGGGCATACTGCATCAATTCAAATCCGTCGATCTCCGGGAGCATCACGTCCAATAACAGCAGATCATACTGCTGACTTTCGATTTCGGTCGCGGCGGCTGTTCCGTCCATAACAACGGTGCAGTCAAACCCGTTTTTGGTGAGAAACAGGCGGACCATTTGCGCAATGGATTCATCATCTTCGGCGATCAGTATCCGATTCATTCTGTGATCTCCTTTTCCGATTTTCATGTTGACAGGATCCATTATCTACTGACATTGTATCATAGTTGTATCATAATTTCAATTTTTCCTCTTTTTTTTTGGAAATTTGCAAGAAAAAGGGTGGTAATCGACAAAGATGTGTGGTAGAATAAGCACGGAATATTTAGTTGGAAAGGGCGTTTGACAATGGATGCACAAACCAGGCGAGAACTGTCGATCATCGCCACGAAGATCCGGATGGCGGTGATCGAAGGCACCTATCACGCTAAAAGCGGTCACCCCGGCGGATCGCTGTCTATTGCAGAAGATCTGGCGTATTTGTATTTTAAAGAAATGAATATCGACCCGGCTGATCCGGGGAAGAAGGACCGTGACCGCTTTGTGCTGTCTAAGGGACATGCCGCTCCCGCCTTGTATGGGGCGTTGGCACTGCGGGGGTATTTCCCGGAGGATATGATCCCGACGCTGCGTCACATCGGTTCGGTCCTGCAGGGGCATCCCGATATGAAACACATTCCCGGCGTGGATATGTCTGCCGGTTCTTTGGGGCAGGGGATATCCGCCGCCGCCGGAATGGCGCTGTCTGCCAAATTGGACAAGGCAGACTGGCGGGTGTATACCATTGTCGGAGATGGGGAGATCGAAGAGGGACAGGTATGGGAGGCTGCCATGTTCGCCGCCGCCAAAAAACTGGATAATTTTGTGGTGATGGTGGATAACAACGATCTGCAAATCGACGGCAGGGTGAGTGAGGTCAATTCGCCCTATCCTATCCCGGACAAATTTGCGGCTTTCGGTTTCCATGTCATCGAGATCGACGGCAACGATCTGGAGCAGATCGAACAGGCATTGAATGAAGCCCGTACCGTCAAGGGAAAACCCACTGCCATTATACAGAAGACGGTGAAGGGCAAAGGGGTCTCCTTCATGGAGGACCAGTGCGGCTGGCACGGAAACGCACCGAAAGAAGCGGATTACGGGATCGCCATGCAGGAGCTGCAGGAACAGTTGGCAGAATGGGAGGGGCGGAAATGAGCGACAGCATCAAAAAGGCTACCCGTGAAGGATACGGGGAAGGATTGGTGGAACTGGGAGCAGAATTTCCGGATCTCATCGTCATGGATGCCGATCTGGCAGCCGCCACCAAAACAGGAGCATTCAAGAAGGCGTACCCGGACCGGTTCATTGATACCGGCATCGCAGAGAGCAATATGATGAGCGTAGCCGCCGGATTGGCGGCGACCGGTAAGACCGTCTTCGCTTCTTCCTTTGCCATGTTTGCAGCGGGACGGGCATTCGAGCAGGTGCGTAATTCTATCGGATATCCGCACCTTAATGTTAAGATCGGTGCCACCCATGCCGGGATCTCCGTCGGGGAGGATGGGGCGACACACCAGTGCTGTGAGGATATCGGACTGATGCGGACCATTCCCGGAATGATCATTCTCAATCCGGCAGATGCGGTGGAAGCAAAGCAGGCTCTGCGGGCGGCGGTAGAAGTGAACGGCCCGGTATATCTGCGCTTCGGCAGATTGGCAGTGCCGGTGATCACGGATGAGGACGAGCCGTTTGTAATCGGCAAGGGGAAACAACTGACCGACGGCGATGATGTGACGATTATTGCCACCGGTCTGATGGTCAACGAGGCACTGATCGCCGCCGAACAACTGAAAGAGCGGGGCGTTGCTGCCCGTGTGATCAATATGGCGACGATCAAGCCCATCGACCGGGATATCGTCATCAAAGCCGCCAAAGAGACCGGGGCGATCGTCACGGCAGAGGAACACAACATCATCGGCGGACTGGGCAGTGCGGTGGCAGAGGTCATCTGCGAGACCGTTCCCGTACCGGTGGTGCGGGTAGGGGTGAATGACACCTTCGGGCAGTCCGGCCCTGCTGTTGATCTGCTCAGGCTCTATGGATTGTGTGCCGACAATATTGTAGACAAGGCTGAGCAGACGCTTGCCATGAAGATCGCCCTCATGCGGTGATACCGTTGATATAAGGAGATGTTTTGATATGATCGTCAGTGTGCAAACAGGAAAACTTGCCGTATCACCGCAGGCGGCACGGCAGAATATGCCACTGTATGCCGCCGCCGGGATCGGTGCGTTGGATTACGGGTTCAGTGGTATTCTGTCCGACACGTGGCACGCCAAACGCAGTGAGGTGTTTGACCTGCCGGTAAAGGAGCGGACAGCCTATTTTGCCGGGATCAAGGAGGCGATTGATGCCAACGGGCTGACCGTCGGGCAGACACACGCCGTATACCCTTCGCAGTTTGTCGGCGGGGATCCGGACTATAATGCCTATCTCAAAAGAGTCACCGAGCAGTGTATTGAGCTGACCGGTCTGTGGGGCTGTCCGTATATCGTCATCCACCCGGTGTTCGGATCGTATGATGCCGACACACCGGCAGAAGAAGAACATCAGATGAATCTCGACTATTATGCCTCTCTCATCCCGACACTGAAAAAGGCGGGGGTTGTTGCCCTGCTTGAAAATATGTGGAACGATCACCGTGGCAAGATCTACGGGGCTTGCTGTGCGGATTTCTATGAGGTGAACCGCTATATCAAGGAGCTCAATGACCTGGCGGGAGAAGAACGGTTCGGGTTCTGCTTCGATTCCGGTCATGCGGTCATCGTCGGGGCGGATATTACCCGGAGCATCAACCTGTTGGGCGATAATATCAAGGCAGTCCATCTGCACGATGTGGATGGCATCCACGACAATCACACCACCCCCTTTGTCGGTGTGACCGACTGGAAAAGGGTTATGACCGCTCTGCATGATATCGGCTATGCCGGTACGCTGAACTTTGAGGCGTCGACCGCATGGACGATGTATCCCGATGCGGTGCGCCCGCAGGCGATCGCTCTGCTGGGGGCGATCGGACGGTATTTTGCGGATACTTATTTTTCGGATCGGGCAAGTACCTTATAATGACCTGAACTTTATTTCGGTCATAGGGTCGGCGTCAGTGTTAGATGGTGGCTGTTAGCTGTTACAATACACGAGAGGCTGAACA
>JAZLKY010000128.1:0-2179 GCA_045597885.1 Acutalibacteraceae bacterium
CGTTCACGGCATCGTCAGACGGTCTTCTCTCACCAATACGGGTCGCATCGACCACCTGCTGGACCGCATCCAGTTGCACGACGGTGATTTGACGGATTCCACCTCGCTTATCCGGATCATCAAAGAAACACAGCCGGACGAGCTTTACAATTTGGCGGCGCAAAGTCATGTCCGGATATCCTTTGATGTCCCGGAGTATTCCGGCGATGTGGATGCCATCGGCGTTCTGCGGATATTGGAGGCGGTGCGGATGCTCGGCATGGAAAAGAAAACCAAAATATATCAGGCATCGACCTCCGAGCTGTACGGCAAGGTCGAGGAGATCCCGCAAAAAGAAACCACGCCATTCCATCCATATTCCCCCTATGCAGTTGCCAAGCAGTACGGATACTGGATGGTACGGGAATACAGAGAGGCGTACGGAATGTTTGCGGGGAACGGGATCTTGTTCAATCACGAATCCGAGCGGCGGGGCGAAAACTTCGTCACCCGCAAAATTACACTGGCGGCGGGGCGCATTGCAGAAGGACTGCAGGATCACCTGGAGCTGGGCAACATGGACTCACTGCGTGATTGGGGTTATGCAAAGGATTATGTCGAATGCATGTGGCTCATTATGCAGCAGGCAGTACCGGATGATTTTGTTATCGCCACCGGTGTTCAGCACACCGTCCGGGATTTCACGAAAAAGGCATTTGCCGCCAACGGTATTCATCTTCGCTGGGAAGGGAAAGGGATCGAAGAAAAAGGAATTGATACCGCCACCGGCAAAATGATCGTTTGTGTGAACCCGCAATGGTTCCGTCCCACCGATGTGGATAATTTGTGGGGCGATCCCACAAAAGCGAGAACTGTCCTGGGGTGGGATCCGCAAAAAACGCCGTACGAGGAACTGATCCGCATCATGGCAGAGCATGATCGCAAGCTGGCCAAAAGAGAGCGGATACTCAAGGAGGCAGGAGAAAGAGTATGATGGAAGAGGATGCAAAAATATATGTAGCAGGACACCGAGGCATGGTCGGCTCAGCGATCGTAAGGGCGCTGGAAAGAGAAGGCTATACAAATATTATCACCCGATCACATAAAGAACTGGACCTGACACGGCAACCGGATGTCGAAGCATTTTTTGCGGCGGAAAAGCCGGAATATGTATTCCTGGCGGCGGCAAAAGTCGGAGGCATCGTGGCAAATCAAGAGGCGCTCGCTGACTTTATGTATGAAAACATGATGTTGGAAATGAATGTCATCCATGCGGCATGGCAAAACGGATGCAAAAAACTGGAATTTCTCGGCTCGTCCTGCATCTACCCGCGAATGGCACCACAGCCAATGAAAGAGAACTGCCTTCTGACCGGTGAACTGGAAAAAACAAACGAAGCCTACGCCCTTGCCAAGATATCGGGATTAAAATACTGTGAATTTCTGAACCGTCAGTACGGCACCGATTTTATCTCCGTTATGCCGACCAACCTATACGGTCCGAACGACAATTATCACCCCGAACACAGCCATGTCCTGCCGGCGCTGATCCGGCGGTTTCATGAAGCCAAGATAGCGGAGAAGCCCTTCGTCACCTGTTGGGGGGACGGCTCTCCCCTGCGGGAGTTTCTCTATGTGGATGATTTAGCCGACCTGTGCGTTTTCTTAATGGAACACTATTCCGGAAACGAAACCGTCAACGCCGGCACCGGCAAGGAACTGACCATTCGTGAATTGACCGAACTGGTAGCCGCCGTTGTCGGCTATACGGGTGAGATCCGTTGGGACACCACCCGTCCCAATGGTACTCCCCGGAAACTACTGGATATATCCAAAGCCACCGCCCTCGGATGGCACTACAAAACCGAGCTGGCTGACGGTATCCGGATGGCTTATGAGGATTTTCTGCACAATCCCATGCGGGCAGAACGGTAAGGAGGAGACCGAATGAACTTAATACTGTTATCCGGCGGATCAGGCAAACGGCTGTGGCCGCTCTCCAACGATACCCGTTCCAAGCAGTTTATTCGGTTCTTCAAGGATCCGGACGGCACATTGGAATCCATGGCGGAACGGATCTACCGGCAGATCCGGGAGGTTGATCCCGGCGCCACCGTTACGGTGGCGACCTCCCGTTCACAGGTCTCCTCCGTGCGTAATCATTTGGGTGAAAAAGTGGGAATATCTGTAGAGCCATGCC
>JAZLKY010000129.1:0-1254 GCA_045597885.1 Acutalibacteraceae bacterium
CCGGCACCCCCGCACCGAAGCATTCCCGCCACCCTGGTGGAACGGGAGAGCTTCCGCTATACCTAACGATCATAATGAAAGAAGGAAAAACAGATGATCCCCTTTATGAACGAAGATTTTTTATTGCAGACACCTACCGCCCGCACCCTGTACCACGACTATGCCGAGCGGATGCCCGTCATCGACTACCACTGCCATATTGATCCGCAGGAGATCGCCGAGGACAGACGGTTTGAGAACATCACCCAGGTGTGGCTGGGCGGCGACCACTACAAATGGCGTATGATCCGCTCCAACGGTGTACCGGAGGAGGAGATCACCGGCAAAGCAGATGACCGCACGAAGTTCCAACGGTTTGCGGAAGCGATGCCGCAGGCGATCGGCAACCCGATGTACCACTGGACGCATCTGGAACTGAAGCGGTACTTCGGCTATGACGGGGTACTCAACGGCGACACTGCCCAGACGGTATGGGATCAGTGCAACCGCAAACTGCAAACAGATCCCTCGCTGACGGTGCGGGGGATGATCCGCCGCTATAATGTCAAGGTCATCGGCACGACCGACGACCCGACCGACACGCTGGGGCACCATGCCGCCATCGCCGCCGATCCCACTGTCGACTTCAAGGTTGTTCCCTCCTTCCGCCCCGACAAGGCGATCAATCTGCACAAGGCGGGCTTCCGGGAATATATCGAAAAATTAGGCAAAGCCAACGATGTAACTATCCGATGCGCCACTGATGTCACTGCCGCCCTATCGATCGCCATGGATCGTTTCGCCGCCCACGGATGCCGGGCGGCGGACCACGGATTGGACTATGTGATGTTCCGTCCCGCCACCCCCGAACAGGTAGAAAACGCCTTTGCCAAAGCGATGGCAGGCGAACGGCTGACCGCAGAAGAAGCAGAAGGCTATCAAACTGCCATGCTGCTGTATGTGGGACGGGAATACGCCAGACGGGGCTGGGTGATGCAGATCCACTACAATGTTCAGCGCAACACCAATACCCGCCTGTGGGATCAGCTCGGCCCGGATATCGGATGTGACTGTATCGCCTCTCACGACTGCGGCACAACGCTCACCGCTCTGCTCAATGCCCTGGATGCCGACGGACTGCTGCCCAAGACGGTACTGTACTCCCTCAACCCTTCGGACAACGCCCTGCTCGGCTCGATCATCGGCTGTTTCCAGAACGCTGATGCCGTCGGCAAACTTCAGCACGGCTCAGCATGGTGGTTCAATGACAACAAG
>JAZLKY010000130.1:0-4740 GCA_045597885.1 Acutalibacteraceae bacterium
CGGTCGTTGTTCGGGCAGTCAATCTTATGACGGCAAATCTTGCCGATCCCCGGCTGCAGATCGCCCGGATCGCCGCACAAATCCCCGTGAGCGAGGTGTATCTGCGGCGGCTGTTTTGGCAGTATTTCGGCTGTTCTCCGCATCGGTATCTGACAAAACTGCGGATGGAAAAAGCTAAAACCTATCTGCTCGAAAACCGAACAGTGACCGAGACGGGCATTCTTTGCGGATATCCCGATGTGTACACCTTCAGCCGTGCATTCAAGCAATACTACGGGCATTCCCCGAAAGGATGAACGAAGTCAACCGAAACAAGCGGTTCATCCCCCCGCCATAGGATCCAATCCCGGCAGATCATACAGCGCATCGTATGTCGCCGCCACTTCCTCCGGCAACAGACGAGCGATGACCGATGAACGGGTGATGACCAGCACCTGCACATATGCCCGCCGCTCGAACGACTCATATAGCCGCCCGGCACTCATCGTCCCGTCATATACGGTACCGATACTGTTGGCGACATACCCCACCGTGCCGATGACCGGGAGCAATACCCGGATCGCCTCACTGTCGTGCTCGTTATCGGGTTCCTTTTCGATGCGAAGAATGCGACCGACTTTGTACGCCTTCTTACCGAGATAGTAGTCCAACCCGGTGATCGTAATCAACTGTTCCATTTTGTTCACCTCCCCGTGTTTTATTACCCCAAGTATATCGGATATTGTGTCCGTTTTTCAGCACAATGCTATCTCTTTTACAAATTTTTGCTTTTTTTGCTTTTGTTCTTCTTTCCTACAAAAGCCCAAACTGTTCGTCTGTGGCGAACAGTGCGGAAACATCTTTTGTACATAACGGCGAAAAACAAGCGAATATATAGTGGAAATGACAAATAAAATAAAAGTTTTCCGTCAGCCGTTGACAAACGCTCTAAAGTAAATTATAATAGTAGCGGTTTTCGAAAGAAACCGAAAAAAGTATTTTTTGGAGGGAAACATAATGAAACGAGTTCTCGCATTGGTCTTGGTTGTTGCTTTGGCATGTCTTGGCTTGATCGGCTGCGGCAACAACAACACCACCAGCGCCCCTGCCGGCGACGGTCCCGTTGCTTATATTCTGGCAGAAAAGGGAGATACCTACTCGCTCGGTCTGGCAAGTAGCTTTGAAACTGCCTTCAAGGCAAAGGGCGGTACAGTCATCACCGAGACCTTCCCCAACGGTACAACGAACTTCTCCGACTACCTGCAGCGTGCACTGGATAACGATGCTTCTGTGATCTTCGCTCCCAACTCCACCACCGTTGCCGCCAACCTGTTGGCACAGGCAAACGATTTGGGCGTGGAGTGTCCCATCATGGCGGGCGACACCTGGGAATCCTCCGTTATCCTCGATGCCGTCAAAGGCACGGACCTCGAAGTCTACTGTTCCACCTTCTTTGACGAGAATGACTCCTCCTCCACGGCAGCTGCCGACTTCGTCAAGGGCTTCAAAGCATGGCTCAACGCCAACAAGGACTACTATGACATGAACGGCGGAAATGACATTGTTGCTGCTGTTTCCGCTCTGGGCTTCGACTCCTACAACACCGCTATGACAGCCATCCGTGCCGCCGCCGAGGCGAAGGGTGCGGACATGACCAGCGTGGATGTGGCTACTGAGTTGTGGAAGGTCAACTACACCGATGCTGTAACCGGCGCCATCAAGTTTGACAAGAATGGCGACGCCATCAAGGATAGCGCTTATATCAAGAAGGCGGGCGACGGTGCATTCGAGTTCGTAAAGACACAGACCACCCCGAACGATGCCACACAGGGCACTCCCGCCGACTACGGCACCGCTACCGGCATCAAGCTGGATACCGTCGGCAAAAAGATCGTGATCGGTGTGTACGAGCCGACCTCCGGTGACAACGCCGCCGGCGGCAAGCAGGAAGTGCTGGGCATGACCTATGCCAACTCTTTGGATAATAAAGTGACCATCGCCGGTACCGACTACACCGTCGAGCTGTATGTCAGCGACAACGGCTCTAAAGAAGAGAATGCCGTGACCGCCGCTTCCAATATCGTCAACAAGGGCGCTATGGTCGCTCTCGGTTCTTACGGCTCCGGCGTTTCCATCGCCGCCGCCGATACCTTTGAGGCCGCCGGTATGCCCGCCATCGGTGCTTCCTGCACCAATGCGGCTGTGACCGAGGGCAACGAATACTACTTCCGCACCTGCTTCCTGGATCCGTTCCAGGGTTCTGTCATGGCACAGTTTGCTTTGGACAAGATCGCTGAGTAATATTCTATGATTCTTGCACTGTGCGGCAGATGATGCTTTTGCCGCCCACCCCGTCGGTTTTCCGGTGGGGCGGGCGGCTGCGGTTCACCTGCCGTATTTCTCTTGAAAGGACATCAAACCTATGAACATACTCCCGTATTTTATTCGGGGATTGGCTACCGGCGGTCAGTTTGCCCTGGTCGCCATCGGATATACGATGGTATACGGCATCCTGAAACTGATCAACTTCGCCCACGGCGATCTGTTCATGCTGTCCGGCATCATGCTGATCTATTTGGCAGCCAGTTTTCCCGCTATGCCTATTTGGACATCCATCGCCATCATGATCGTGCTGACGGTCTTTATCGGTTTCCTGATCGAAAAATGCGCCTATTCGCCCTTGCGGCAGGCACCCCGGATGTCGGTCATGATCTCCGCCATCGGCGTGTCCTATCTGCTGCAGAATTTGGTCAGTTACATCACCGGCGGTCTGTCGAAGCAATTCCCCGCTATCCCTTTCCTCAGCGACAGTATCCGTCTGTTCGGTGTCAAGGATAAGTTGGCTGTCTTCCTCTCCCCCATCATCGCCATATTGCTGACGGTGATCCTCGTGCTGATCATCCGCTTCACCAAATTCGGCATGTCCATGCGGGCGGTATCCAAGGATTTCCAGACCTCCCAGCTCATGGGCATCAAAATCAACCGTGTCATTTCCATCACATTCGCCATTGGTGCATTTTTGGCGGCAGTGGGTTCTCTGCTGTATTTTTCCAAGAACACCGGCATCAACCACATGGCGGGCTCCACCCCCGGTATCAAGGCGTTCATCGCCGCCGTTGTCGGCGGGATCGGCTCTATTCCGGGTGCTGTGGTTGGGGCTCTGATCATCGGTGTGGTCGAGAGTCTTGCCAAAGCCATCGGGTTGGCGGATTTCAGTGATGTTATTTCGTTCGCCCTGCTGATCATCATTCTCGTTGTGAAGCCCACCGGTATCTTCGGCGAGAAAACAACGGAGAAGGTGTGAGGATATGAAAATGACTTTTTGGGACAAATACAAACGTTCGATATGCAACTTGGGATTGGTAGCGGTGCTGTTTCTTGCTCTACTGATGCTTGAGCTGTTCGCCCCCTCCACTTCCATGTGGTTTTCCGTTCTGCGTAAGGTATGTACCTTCTCTTTGGCGGCAGTGTCCATGAACCTGCTCAACGGATTCACTGGTCTGTTCTCATTGGGACAGGCGGGATTCATGCTGCTCGGTGCATATACTTATGCCATCTTTACCATCCCGATGGAATCCCGCACCAGCGTTTTCCGGAACTACGGTGCCAGTCTGATCCAGTTCCAGATGCCGTTGGTGTTGGCACTGATCCTTGCCGGGATCGTGGCGGCGTTCTTCGCCTTCCTCATCGGTCTGCCCGTCCTGCGGCTCAAGAGCGACTATCTTGCCATCGCCACCCTCGGTTTTGCCGAGATCGTGCGTGGACTGGTACAGCTCACGCAGCTCGGTCCTGTGACCAACGGCCCCGATCCCATCAACAAGTTCACCTCTCCGAACAATGTGCTGGTCTATGCCGCCATTGCCGGGGTGTGCATCCTTATCATTGTCCTGCTGATCAATTCCACCTACGGCAGAGCGTTCAAAGCCATCCGGGACGATGAGATCGCCGCCGAGGCGATGGGCATCAATTTGGCGAAGCACAAGCAACTGTCCTTTGTCACCAGTTCGTTCTTCTGCGGTATCGCAGGGGCGATGCTCGCCATGTGCAACACCAGTGTTTCCTCGGTGTCGTTCACCTCTGCCATGACCTATCAGATCCTGCTTGTGGTGGTCATCGGCGGTATCGGTTCCGTTTCCGGCTCGATCATTGCCGCTTTCATTTACTACGCCAGCAGTGAATGGTGGCTGAAATTCCTCGATCTGGAAACCTTCACCAAAGCAGGGACCAAGATCCCCCTGCTCGGACCCGGATTCCGTATGGTGGTGTTCTCGGTGCTGATCATGATCGTGGTGCTGTTCTTCCGCACCGGCATCATGGGAGCAAAAGAGATCTCCGTCTATGACGGCTTCATGAAGATCAAAAAACTGTTCCCCAAAAAAGCGGCAAAGACCGCGCCGAAAGGCGGTGCCGAAGCATGAGTGAAGTAAAAAATGTCCTGCATGTTGAAAATATCACCATGCAGTTTGGCGGCGTGGTTGCTGTAGATAATCTCAGCATGGAGGTTAAGGAGGGTGAGATAGTAGCCCTTATCGGACCTAACGGTGCCGGCAAGACGACGGCTTTTAATGCAATTACAGGTGTATATGAGCCCACTAACGGTGCGGTTTATTTTGATGATAAATTAATTATAGAGAATCATCCTCAGGGCAAAATGAAAAAGCTCTATGCCGGTGAAAACAGGGGAAAATATACCAACATTATGGTTAAAACGCCGGATCAGCTGACAAAGCTCGGTATGGCGAGAACCTTCCAGAACATCCG
>JAZLKY010000131.1:0-2373 GCA_045597885.1 Acutalibacteraceae bacterium
TTGTCCCGTCTCCGTACCGCACCGCAACACAGACAACGGAATCAGCCTCATCAAGAGCCATCTGTGAATTGGGGTCGAGAGCGTTGCGGATCTGTTGGAATTTCACGGGATTTTTCGACTTGCTGTAGGAAACGGCGCACAGCAGATCGGTCCCGTTTATCCCGTCGTTTTTGTCATCAATGGCAAAATACCGATTCCCTGCCAGCGCCCATGTCATGCCGTTGGGGATCATCTGCGAAACACCAAGCCGCACACCGGTTTTACGATAAATGTTACCGTAATCCACGGCAAATACCAAGAACCAATCCGTCCAGCCTCCGGCAGACAAAGTCTGCGAAACCGCCTTGCCGTTTTGCACTGTTACTACCGTATCGCTTCCGACAAAAACGCCCACAGCACCTTCCCGATACACGCCCAGTCCGGCGACCGTCCCCATATCGGCGATCGGTCCGCACGCTACCGCATTGGCGTACAATTGGTCAGCCGCTTTTGTCACATTGTACCCGGCACTGGTCAAATAACCGTTGATCAGTGCCGCACCGTCCGAAAAAGAAGCATTCTGCTGAGCGGCGGCTTTAGCGTATGCGGTCAGATCCGCCGCCGTAGCGCTGAACGGAGTTGTATCCGCCGATACCGCCAAGCTACCCATACCGACTGTCAGCACCAGCGCCAACACCACTGCCATGATCTTAGAAAACATTTTCATCTCAAAACCCCCCGTTTTCTTGTTGCATTTGTATATACGATGATCAGCAAAAAAAGGCTAATGTTTTTTTCGATTTGAATAGTATCATTTTTGTCAAAAGAAGTCAACTTCTTTTACCGCCGGGAGATATCACATTTATTACCGGACGGGTTTAAACTGCTCTGTCAGCCGCCGCAGTGTCTCCTCTTCCCGTTCTGTCTCCTGCTCTTTGAGGATGACAGCAGCATATTTTTCGTACAGTGGTGCCCGCTCATTGTACAGATCACGCAGTGTAAAGCCTGTCGGCATGACCACTCCACGGGCTTTGGGGTCTCCTACTCGCTGTGCCACCGTCTCATAAGAAGTGTACAGATACACCACCGTCCCGATAGCACCCAGATGCCGCATACCTTTCTCCGAATACACGGCACTGCCGCCGGTAGCGATAACGGTATGATCCACTGCCACCGAGCAGAGGGCTTTCTCCTCCCGCTCCTTGAATGCAGGGATACCGTACGTGCCGATGATCTCACTAAGCTCGCACCCGTTCTGTTCCCGGATCACATCATCCGTATCAAGGAAGTGATAGCCGAGCGCCTTCGCCAACTGTTGTCCGAGGGTGCTTTTGCCACTGGACGGCATACCGATCAGAATAATATTATCATTCATTGCTTTCTTCCCTCTCCGTCTGTCCGTCCGACACCGTGACCCTGCCAATCGCATAATACCCATCACGGAAATGCGCCTGTGTCATGCCGATACGGATCGCCGTCTCTTCTGCAAATAAACCAACCTGCAGCTCGTAGTCCCCGGCAGGCACTCCGGCAAGATCCAGCCGAAACGATGCATCTGCTGTTTTATCGGCTTCCCAGTTCTCATTGTTTGCCGAAGCAGAACATACCGGAAAAATCGTCTTATCCGTACAGACCAACCGTGCCTTGAACCGGCAGGGAAAATATGCACGGGCAAACCCCCGATTGGATATCCGCAATGTCAAAGACGGCACCGTACCGCTCATCAACGGCGGCAGCGTATATCCCTCGATAAAATACCAATATCCCAACCGATTCGCCAAATAGTCATGTAGCGGCTTCTGATCCTCCAGCCAGTGGGTAACATAGCCGTGAAAGCCGGCATAGGTCGCCCCGGTATGCCGCAGTGCTTCTATGTGCGGATAACCGTTACAAAACCGGTTGGGCTCCTCCCGGAAATCGTAATGCCCGAATTCAATGTTGACCGGCACCCGGTCGGCATAATGCAAAAACAGATCGGGAGCGCTCAGGGTATCATAATTAAAATCATCAACATAACTGCTGACATGAATGGAATCGTCGCGCAGCCCCATTCCCATCGCCACCGCATACTCTGCCAGCCATTTGGCAGTCTGCGGCTGTTGATCGAAAACATGTGTCAGCATTCCGTAATTCATGACCAGTGGCGTATGGGGGAACGCCCGGATGTGACAGTCGATATGCTGTCGGATCACCTCCGGCGGGAAGGATCTCATACTGCCTCGCCAGGTATGTCCCTCACCCCATGTACCGAATGTCCCGATATCGACAGATTCCACCGACGGATCTCCGTCGAGCAATTCACCGCATTTTCTCAGCCAGCGCTCCATCTACCGCAAAAACACAGGGTCAGTGGAATCGAAGTGGGATCGTAGCCTTGTCGTTCTGTGCGCGACG
>JAZLKY010000132.1:0-4047 GCA_045597885.1 Acutalibacteraceae bacterium
GCCCCCCCGCACCCGTGTTTCGTAACAGCCACTGATCTCAAAATCACGGGCTTCCTCTGCCGTTGCGCCATACCCCATGACCGCCCGCTGATGCCCCGGCTCACAGCAAAAGACGAATGAGGACACACCACTGCGTACCAGTGCATATACCCGGTGCAGAAAATCCTTCGGTGTGTTTTCCGCTACTTTGATCTGCACCTTCGGGTTATAGATCCGCAATTCTTCATAGATATCCAGCACGGCATACGAAACAGCATTGATCTTCGAACTGCCGTCGGCATTCGTGCCGCCCATATACATCGGATGCCCCCAGTAGTTGCCGATGGCGGAAAACTGCAGGAAGAAATAGGTCATCCATTCCTTTTCCTGTTCTGCGGTGAACGCTCCCGTTTCGGTGTCGTGCCGCCAGAACGGGAACAGGGTGCTGTCAATCCCGTTACCGAGACTGCGTGTCTGATAGTGGTCGATACATTCACAGAAGATAAAAAACAGATAGATCGCCTGCAGTGCCTCGTACAGATTTGTCGGAGCGCCATCGAGCAGGTGGCGCAGACATTCCGCCTGCAGGTGCGCTTTGGCGTTCTGTTTTGTTGATGCCAACCGATAATAGCGGTCGAGCAGGCGCAGGATCGCCCGGTAGGATATTTCGATCCCCTCAAAAAACGCCTCGGTCTCGGCACAGATCCCCTGCTGGCGGTGCAGTTGATGATACCGCTCGGTCCGTTCGAGCAGTCCGCCGAAGCCGAGCGACAGCAGGGTGTCCCAGTCGGGGATCACATGATCAAAATCCGGCCAGATGGCAATGGCACCGGTCTCGTCCAGATCCTTCATCCGTTCCCGGACACCCGGCAATCCCCGGAACACTTCCCGATCCCACGGATAGACCGTATATTCCGCCAGCACTCTGCCCCAATTATAGAATCCGACGAACCAGTCCTGTTCATTCACATCAATACGGGCGTGATCCAGCACGAAGGCGAACAGTTTTGCCTTTGCCACCGGGTGCGGCAGATCCTTGACCGATTCGTTCAACTGTGCGAGTCCGTTGTCCATCCCGGCATCGTCCAGTCCGGTGACGGGATCGCATTCGCATCCGTGATAGGCAAAACGGTTATACGGATTGAATGGCTCATCGGTACGGTGATACTTGTTTTCAATAAAGGTAAGATCCGATAAAACAGGACAGTCCATCCTATCCACTCCTTGCGGTTTGTTTGTTTCTATTCTATCACGGCACATTTTTCTTTGCCATAACAAAACGAAACACTTGACCGATCCGAAACGAAATATTATAATAAGATCGGTGATAATAATGGTAAATGAATTATTTGAACATGACTTTTTCGTAACAGATATTGTGCTGGCGTGTCATGTCAGGGAGGGAACGGGTGAACCCGTTCACCGCAACCGTCCATCCCACGGGTTTGCCTATCATATCGGCGGAGAAGACATCTACCGCTTCCGGGACGGAACGGAGATCGTCACCCGTGACGGCGATCTGATCTATCTGCCGCAATTCTCCGATTACACCGTGCGGCCTAATGAGGCAGGAGATTGCTATGCGATCAATTTTCTGCTCACCGGGGAACACGATGCGCCGCCGTTCAAACTGCATTTGGGATCGGAAAATGTTTTGCAGTGCTTTAAACGGGCACAACGGGCATTCAGTTTGCAGAAAAACGGCTATCAGCAGATCTGCTGTCGGGAACTGTATGAGATCGCCTGCATCATCCGGCAGGAATATGCGGAACAGAACTACACCTCCCAAAAACAGCGTGCCGTTCTCAAACGGGCAGAGGAGTATATCGCCGCCCGCTATCTGACCGAGCCGATCTCGGTGAGGGCACTGGCAGAGCATTGCGGGGTGAGCGAGGTGTACCTGCGCCGGATCTTCGGAGCGGTGCATCATCTGTCCCCGGTCGCCTATATCAACCGTCTGCGGGTGTCTTACGCCCATGCTCTGCTGATGGCGGGAGAATATTCCGTTTCGGATGCCTGTTATGCCGCCGGATTCAACGATACCGCCTATTTCTGCCGCACCTATAAGAAACAGTACGGCATCCCGCCGCGCGAAACAAAACCCGCCGGAAAAAACGGGTGAAAGGGGCAAGTCGCAAAAAAGTTTGGCTGATCTAACATCAGATATTAAATCAGCCAAGTATTCCGCATATTTTTCTGTCTCCCCAAAAAAGAGCAGAGGCATTGACCGAAATCCGTCAATGCCTCTGCTCTTTACTATTATCCTTTGAACAGCGAACCGATATTGTCCTTGATCAGGCAGGTGCTGTTATCGCCGTGCAGATCAATCAGTTGTCTGACGGCACCGATAAACATGGTGTTGTCCTTGATGATGCATTCTGCACAGTTTTCGACAAGAAAGCCGATATCCGGCGTGTTGATGCCGCCCGGTCCGTCATCGCCCGCCACCCGTGCGGTGTTACCACTGACGGTGACACCCTTACAGCGAATCAGCCGCACATGACAGCCCATAGCGGAATCGGGCAACGGCTGTTCTTTTGTATAGGCGCCGTTACGCTGGAACACATTGCCGGTGACCGTCGTCGTTTCGTAGAAGCCGTCCGCCGTCCCCAGTGTGATCGCCGGACCGAATGTGCGGTCAAAATAGTTGCCGGTGATATTACAGCAACAGCCGTAGGGGAACAAAACACCGCCGCCGCTATTCCACTCAATGCGACAGCAGGTCAGCGTGATGGCGGAGCAGGTCGGACCGCCGAGGATGCCGCAGTTGCCGTTGGCGCAGAAGATGCTGTCGCTGATGAATCCGTCCCAGCCGTCGATATACAGCCCTGCACCCTTGTTGTAGATCATCATGCAGTGCCGCACGGTGAACGCCCATATTTTTTCCAGCCGGATGCCGTCCCCGGTGAAGCGGGCGACACGGCAGTCGTCGATCGAGGGGGTGTCTTCCTGCCCGTTGCCGTTATACTGGTCGTACCGTAGCATGATCCCATGCACATTTTCTCCGATTTCTTCCCCGATCAGAGAAAGCCCCTGCACCGTACAGCCGACGGCGGCAGAGATATCGAGCAGGCAGTCTGCGGCGGGATCATTGAGCTTCAGCACCGAACAGCCGTCCACCCGGTAGCCCCACCCGGACGAACCCTTGAGGCACACACTGATGCCGTGCAGATGCACCCTGCCGGTGGCGTAGATCCCCGGCGGAACGGTCACCTGTCCCCTGCACTGTGCTGCCGCATCAAACGCCTGCTGGATGGCGGCGGTGCAGTCGGTCACCCCGTCACCCACCGCACCGAATGCGGTGATGTCAAAAATGTTGTTCACAGCCGTATCTCCTTTGCTCCGTCATTGTCAGCCGTTTGCAAAAAGATCTCACTCTTTTTCGCCCAAAGACTGGATGTTGGCATCCACCATACAGGTGGCGTTATCCCCTTTGAGCACGATATTCTGCACCATTGCGCCCTTGCCCATGGAGTTATCCCGCACCATACAGTATTGACAGTCCTCCATGATCACGCCGAACCGGGGCGTGACATTGCCGCCGGGGAAATCGTCTCCCGCCACCTGCATACTGTTGCCCGTAACGGAGGCGTTGAGAACATTCTGCATATGCACATGGCAATCGTTGTCCTCGTCGGGTTGTGGAAAACGCTTATCGTATGCACCGCTGCGGCGGAAAATGTTGCCGGTGGCGGTGAGCATTTCAAAGTGTTTGTCACTCCCGCCGAAAGCGATCGACGGACCGAAGGCACGGTCAAAATAGTTGCCGGTGATGTTGATACAGCTGCCGTTGCCGACCACGATGCCGCCCAAACGGTTCCACTCGATGCGGTTGCCGGTGAAGGTGAGCGCCGCCGCCACATTGCCGCCCCGCATACCACCCAGCTCGTTGCCGTTGAAGATGTTGTCGCAGATGAATCCGTCCCAACCGTCCACATACAGCCCCGATCCGCCGTTAAAGATCAGCATAGAATGCCGCAGGGAGAATGCCCAAACATGCTCCAGATGGAGTCCGTCCCCGGTAAATTCCGCCACCCGGCAATCCTCGATGGCAGGGGTATCCTCCCG
>JAZLKY010000133.1:0-3680 GCA_045597885.1 Acutalibacteraceae bacterium
CCGTCTTTGCATCACCGTGATCCCGGTTTGGCGGCGGCTGTGCTGACAGATGACCGTGTGACTTGTGAGTTGATAGGGGATATGGCTCATGTTGCTTCACCTGTTGCGGAATTGGTATATCGTGCCAAAGGAGACCGTCTGATTGATCTGATCAGCGATTCTTGTTCTGCCGCCGGTTTGGGGGATGGAGAATATGTTCAGCCGGATGGGCGGCGCTATCATGTGCGGGACGGGTTGGCACGTCTCGCAGACGGAACGATCCTCGGCAGTGCCTGCAATGTGGCTGATATTGTTCGTCGAATGATCGGGATCGGTATCCCCGCCGCATCTGCCATTCGGATGGCATCTGCCAATCCTGCCCGTGCGTTGGGTTTTTCAGATCGGGGGATGATCGACCTCGGGATGCGGGCTGACTTGGCGGTCGTGGATAAGCAACAGCAACTGTGGAAAACTTATGTTGGCGGACAGTTGGTATTTGAAAGGAAGGATGATCAGCGTGAAGTTTATTCAAGTGGAAACGTATGAGACCTTAAGTCGCCAGGCGGCTAATATTTTATCCGCTCAGGTCATTATGAAACCGGATTGCGTTTTGGGCTTGGCGACCGGTTCTTCTCCGGTTGGGGCGTACAAGCAGTTGATCCATTGGTATGAAAAAGGGGATGTGGATTTTTCATCTGTCACCTCTGTCAATCTGGATGAATATGTGGGACTGCCGGGGGACGATCCGCACAGTTACCGTTATTTTATGAATGATCAGTTTTTTTCTCACATCAATATACCGATGGAGAATACTTTTGTGCCGAACGGTTGTGCGGTCGATATCACCTCAGAATGCAAGCGGTATGATGACCATATACGGGATATTGGTGGTATCGACTTACAGTTGTTAGGTATCGGTCTTGACGGTCACATCGGATTCAATGAGCCGGATGCCTGTTTCGTACGGGACACGCATGTGGTAACACTTGATGAGTCTACCCGTCTTGCCAATGCCCGTTTTTTTGACCGGTTGGAGGATGTACCCCATCAAGCAGTGACCATGGGGATGGTTTCGATCATGCAGGCGAAAAAAATATTATTGATCGCCAACGGACTCGCAAAACGGGAGATCCTGCAAAAGGCATTTTTCGGTCCGATAACCCCTTCTATACCTGCCTCTATCCTCCAGTTGCATCCGGATATTACGGTCATATATGCCGAAAAAGGATAAATTTTTGCAATTTATCCTCAATTTCCGTTGTCTGTAGGGTTTACTTTTGCGTAAAATTGTGTTATAATCTGCAAAATAGTGTTTGAACGGAGAGGAAAGGATGGAACGGATTTGTGTTGTCACATCCGGGAAGGGCGGCGCAGGTAAATCTACCGTCACCGCAGGTTTGGGCTATGCACTTGCGAAAACCGTGGGGCGTGTCCTTTTGATTGATGCGGATGCCGGATTGCGTAGTCTTGATCTTATGTTGGGGATCGGTGACACAGCCATGTTTCATTTGGCGGATGTTTTCGCCGGTCGCTGTGAACCGATCAAGGCGATCTATCCCTCTCCGGTTTTTCCCAATGTTTTTGTTTTACCGGCGCCGGTAGCATTGGATGAAATGTGCAACGGGAAGGAACTGTCTGACCTGTGTCGGGGCTTGGCAGGATATTACGATCAGATACTGATCGACTGTCCTGCCGGTGTCGGTCGAGGATTTCAAACGGCTGTGGATGCCGCTCAACGGGCTTTGATCGTTACTACGCCGGATACAGTGTGTGCCAGAGATGCTCAGATTGTCTCTTCTTTGTTGGAACAACGGAAAATTCCCGCTCATCTTTTGATCAACCGTTTGCGTTCCGCTAAGATACTGAACGGTTCTATGCCGGATGTAGATGAGATCATTGATACTGCCGGTGTACAGCTTCTTGGGATCATTCCGGAAGATGAGGAGGTAGCAGTGGCGAATGCCAATGGAAAGCCGCTCCCTGCCGATTGCAATGCCGCTCTTTGTTTTTCCAATATCGCTCAGCGATATCTGGGCGGGTCTGTTCCCTTAGCAAAATTGGAGAAAATGTAGTTCTTAGATGATGATAGAATGAAAGGAATGAATTGACGATGAATATTGCTTTGATCGCTCACGATGCTAAAAAAGAATTGATGGTGCAGTTCTGTATCGCTTATTGCGGCATTTTGAGTCGTCACAATTTGTGCGCCACCGGTACGACGGGGAAATTGGTTGCCGAAGCTACGGGCTTAAATATAACCCGCTATATGAGCGGGGAACAGGGCGGAGATCAGCAGATCACCGCCAGGATTTCCTGTAATGAAATTGATCTGTTGCTTTTTTTCCGTGATACTATGACGGTCAAGTCCAATGAGCCGAATGAGGGCGATATGCTTCGTCTGTGTGATACCAGAGGTATTCCTTTTGCGACGAATATCGCTACAGCGGAGGTCTTGATCCACGGCTTGGAGCGTGGTGACCTTGATTGGCGGAATATTGTAAACCCCGGATTATAACTTATATTCATTCAGCATGCCCGAAAGGATTGAACAAAACGCATGGATTTGATCACACAAGCACCCAGAGGGACTCAGGATGTACTGCCGGAGGACAGTTTCCGGTGGCAATATGTCGAAAAAACGGTGTTGAGCATCGCACGGGATTTTGGCTTCCGGGAGATCAGAACACCGGTTTTTGAACATACCAATCTTTTTTTACGTTCCGTCGGAGAAACCACTGACGTGGTACAAAAAGAAATGTACACTTTTGAAGATAAGGGCGGCAGGTCCATTACTCTGCGTCCGGAAGGGACTGCGGGTGCCGCCAGAGCCGTGCTGGAACACGGATTGCTGAACGGCGCTCTGCCTGTAAAGGTATCCTACCTTACATCATGCTACCGTTATGAAAAAAGTCAAAAGGGCAGATACAGAGAATTTCATCAGTTTGGCGTGGAATGTTTTGGCGCTGCCGCTCCGCAGGCGGATGCAGAAGTCATCTCTCTCGGTATGGCGGTCATCAACGAAGTTGGGCTGAAGAACGTTTCGTTGCACATCAATTCCATCGGTTGTCCTGCCTGCCGGGCAAAATATCACGAGGCACTGCGATCATATTTTGATGGTCGCCGGGATGACCTGTGCGAGACTTGCCGTGATCGCCTGGAGCGTAATCCTATGCGGATACTTGACTGTAAGTCACCGATTTGCGGACAGATTGCCGCCGATGCGCCGGTGATGCTTGATTTTCTGTGCGATGAATGCCGTGCTCATTTTGAGTCGGTCAAGGCATGCTTAGATGAGGCGGAGTTGCCGTATACGGTCGATCCCCACATTGTTCGCGGCTTGGATTACTACACCCGGACTGTGTTTGAGTTTGTTTCAGATAAGGGGCTTGTAGTTTGCGGCGGCGGACGGTATGACGGCTTGATCGCTGAATTGGGTGGCGTTTCCCAACCCGGTTTGGGGTTCGGTATGGGTTTGGAACGGTTATTAATGATCATGGAGGAACAAAACTGTACTGTTCCGGCAGATCCTGGTTGTGATCTGTATCTTGCTTCCATGGGAGAGAAGGCAGTCAAATATTGCTTTGCGTTGGCTACCCGTTTGCGGGAAGGCGGGGTGTCGGTCGAATGTGATGTGGTGGGTCGGTCACTGAAGGCGCAGATGAAGTATGCTGATAAGCTTGGGGCGAGATTTACTCTTGTTA
>JAZLKY010000134.1:0-2074 GCA_045597885.1 Acutalibacteraceae bacterium
CCGGAAACTGCCCCCAATACGGCGCATGGGCAACGGCAAAGGTGCCGATCTTGGCTGTTACTTGCACTTTTCTATTAATCATCTTTTCCCCTCCGATCATAATAATATCTTGATTTTACACAACAAAAGATATATAATCAATACACAATCTAAAGATGAATTTACACAAAATAAAGGTTGTAACGTTATCTTTGTCAACCCACCCGATCCCGACAGAAAGGAGGCTTTCGCCTCAGTGGCAACACGTGATATGGAATTTAAAAATGTTGATCCCTTTGTGCGGTATGTCCGACCACTGACTTGCGAACCGGACACAACCACCGAAGAGCGAATAGGATACGATGCCCGATTCTTTTATGTGCGGCAGGGGTGCGGGATCATCCGGGCGGACGGTGCAAGCCACCGTATGGAGCAGGGGTGCATTCTGATCATCAACGCCGGTGTGCCTTACTGCCTACTGACCGGTGACAAGGCGATAACCTACACAGCAGTCAATTTTGACTTCACTCAACAGTACAGTCATCTGAACGTCCCCATTCCACCGACATCTGCCACCCGATACGATCCGCCAACGATGCCACCTATCCGTTTTTCCGATCTGCCGGAGTTTGACAGGGCGGTCTGTTTCAACGACATGGCGCACCTCGGATCGACCTGTCTGTCCCTGGAACGGGAATATACCAACAGCCGTCATTTCAGCCGTCAGATCACCGACGCCGGTTTTGCCGGGATGCTGTTTGAATGCGCCCGGCGGGTGAAAACGCCCGTCGATAACTCCACAGCACAGTCAACAGAAAGAATACTTGACTACCTGCAAAGGAACTACAGCCGTCCGATCAGTAATCGGGAAATCGGTGAACATTTTTCTTTCCATCCCAACTACATCAATGACATCGTACGCCGGCAAACCGGAATGTCCCTGCACCGGTTTATCCTGCATCTGCGATTGCAACGGGCAACGGCTTTACTGGAAAGCACCCGTATGTCTGTCAGTCAGATCGCCGTATCCTGCGGTTTTCAAAATCTTCACTATTTTTCCCGCTATTTCAAGCAGGAAACCGGTGTATCCCCCAGTGCTTATCGAAAACGGTAAAATATACGGAATATGGTATTGCATTTTTGGAGATGGTGTGATAGAATAAGCGCATTAAAAAACTAAACAAGAAAGGTGTGTCCTTAATGATTCGAGTCACTGTTTGGAATGAATACCGCCATGAACAACTGGACGAAAACATTCGCCGGGTATATCCCACCGGCATTCACGGAGCTATTGCCGATTTTCTCGGTAAAGAAGAAGATATCACCGTACGTACAGCCACGCTGGACGAGCCGGAATGCGGTCTGACGCAGGAAGTACTGGACGATACAGATGTGTTGCTTTGGTGGGGACACATGGCACACCAAGAAGTGTCGGATGAGATTGTTACCCGTGTACAGGAATCGGTACTCAAAGGAATGGGACTGATCGTTCTTCATTCCGGTCATCATTCCAAGATCTTCCGCCGTCTGATGGGGACCTCCTGCAATTTGACCTGGCGTGAGGACGGCGATTCTGAGCGGCTGTGGGTGGTCGCTCCCGACCATCCCATTGTACAGGGCATTGATCGCTATTTTGATCTTCCTCACGAGGAGACTTACGGTGAGCCTTTTGACATTCCCGAACCGGATAAGCTGGTGATGGTCGGCTGGTACAGTGGCGGTGATGTATTCCGTGCCGGTTGTTGTTATCGCCGTGGTCGGGGCAAGATCTTCTACTTCCAGCCCGGTCACGAATCCTTCCCGACATTCAAGGTCAGTTGGGTTCAGACCATCATCAGGAATGCTGTACGCTGGGCAGTGCCCGAAAGCCGTATCGCCAGGCTGGAATGTCCTCATGTAACCAAACCGGAACCGAAATATTGATTCTTCCGCACCGCCTGCTTCATCGCAGGCGGTATTTTTGTAAAAGTAAAACGACGCATTAGATGCGTGGTTCGGGAGAGCTTAAGCGATGAGGTAGAAATAAAAACTCCTTTTGCTCATAATAGGAGTGCGGTCTGCCAACTGCACAAAGGAAGCAAAAGGAGGACATTCA
>JAZLKY010000135.1:0-1503 GCA_045597885.1 Acutalibacteraceae bacterium
CCTGCCCACTGCGGCATGGTATCGGTTTCCCGTTTTGCCGCACCGCCGCACCGGGGACAGGTACAATTAACAAAACTGTCGATTTTCGCCAGTGGGCTTTCGCCGTCAGTACCCGGTTCAAAATTCTCGATCTTCGGGAGCTTCAACGGAAGCTCCTCATACGGCACCGCCACATCTCCGCAGCAAGGGCAGTGAATGATCGGGATGGGTTCTCCCCAGTACCTCTGTCGGTTAAATGCCCAATCTTTCATTTTATACTGCACACCGGCCTCTCCGATGCCTTTATCCTGCAGAAAAGCCAGCATTTTCCCAATAGCCTCTTTTTTGGTCGTACAACCGTCAAGGAAGCCGGAATTGATCATCGGACCGTCACCGGTATAGGCGGCTTCTTCAACATTGCCCCCCTCAATGACCGGGCGGATCGCAATGCCGAACTTTTTGGCAAAGTCATAATCCCGCTCATCATGGGCGGGTACTGCCATGATCGCTCCCGCACCGTATCCCATCATCACATAATCAGAAATATACACCGGCACTTCTTCTCCGTTGACCGGATTGATCGCACCGATCCCCTCAATGCGTACACCGGTCTTATCCTTGACCAGTTGGGTGCGCTCAAACTCCGTCTTTTTACTGCATTCGGTGCGGTATTCTGTCAACGCCGCCATATTCCCGATCTTGTCCTGACAACGGTCGATCAACGGATGCTCCGGAGCGATGACCATAAAAGTCACTCCATACAGCGTATCCGGACGGGTGGTATAGATCCGCAGACTCTCACCTGCCGCCGCTCCGGTCAGTTGAAAATCCACAAATGCTCCGGTAGATTTGCCGATCCAGTTCACCTGCTGCAGTTTCACGTTCGGCAAATAATCGACCTCTTCCAGTCCCTCCAGCAGCTTATCCGCATAGGCGGTAATGCGGAGATACCACACATCCTTGGAACGCTGTACCACCTCACTGTGGCATATATCGCATCTGCCCCCCTGAGAATCCTCATTGGAGAGGACCACCTTGCAGGAAGGACAGTAATTGACCAATGTCTTATCCCGGAACGCCAATCCGTTTTCGAACATCTTGAGGAAGATCCACTGTGTCCATTTATAATACCCTTCCTCGGTCGTATCGACCACCCGATTCCAGTCAAAGGCGAATCCCACCCGCTTGAGCTGTTCGGTGAAACGGGCGATGTTCCTGTCCGTCACCTCACGGGGATGGATACCCGTCTTGATGGCATAGTTCTCCGTGGGCAGACCGTAGGCATCAAAGCCGATAGGAAACAAAACATTATACCCCTGCTTGCGGCGTTTCCGTCCAACCACCTCCAAGCCGGAATAAGCCTTGATATGTCCTACATGCATACCGGCGCCGGATGGATAGGGAAACTCCACCAATCCGTAAAACTTCGGCTTCGTCTGATCCGAAGCGGCGGCAAACAGTTGCTCATCATCCCAGATCTTTTGCCATTTCTTTTCTACCTCTGCCACATTGTACTGTTTCATA
>JAZLKY010000136.1:0-3186 GCA_045597885.1 Acutalibacteraceae bacterium
CTGCCGCTCGTTCATGACCGTATCCGCCCTTCTTTATACGTGATAATCTTAGTATACTCTAAGCCGGTAAAAATGTCAAGGGCGGCACGGTACGCAATTTTTACCGTTCTATTTTACTGCTTTACGAAATAAATCTGTTGCAATTCGATTGGAAATAGTGTATAATACAGAAAAACTTATAGAAGGAGGATACTCCATGAAAAAGAAGACTCGTTTGTTTGCCGGGATCTGTGCCGTGTTGATGCTGTCAGCGGTGTGTGCCGGATGCGGTAAGGAGAATACAGAATCCGAAGAAGAGGAGTGGATCTCTGTGGTGGTCAGTGGCAACACGCCGGTCAGAAAAACCAAGAAGGATTATTCCACCACCACTGCCGCCGGTAATGAAGGCAGTGGCACTACGACTGCTTCCTCCGGTTCCAGCAAGGCTACGAAGAAGCCTGATAAGACCGATAGCGGCGGGAACAAGAAGGATGTGGGTGTCCGTGGTTCTGCCGGTTTGAAGATCACTGCCGATTCTCCCGCCAACAATACGACATTGTCGATGGCGAGCGATACAGTGAAGAAGTTTCTCAGTGAAAGTTATTCTCTCGGTATGAGCAAGAAGTATCATAACGGATCCAATCTGTACTCCGGAAAGTCTTCTGTTGAACTTTCCTGGGAATGTGAGGAGATCCCGCAAAAATTCACCGTCAAGGTTGCCAACAATGCCAAACTGTCCGGTGCGACCACTTTAGAAACGCCGGACGGCTATGAGTGTTATCTGACGCTGGATAATCTGCTGACGGATACCGATTATTATTGGCAGGTCACTGCGGTATTCAAGGAAAACAGTGTCTCTTCCGCCGTGTTCCATTTCCGTACTGAGAAGACGGTGCGGTGGATCGGTTCGACCGGCAATATCCGGGATATTGGCGGGTATGCGGCGGCAGGCGGCAAGAAGGTCAAGCAGGGTATGGTTTACCGTGGCGCTGTTCCCTCCAATGCTATGCTGACAGATATCAAGACATTGGGCATCAAGCTGGAATTGGATATGCGGGATGAGGTTAAGGATATCCATCATCCTTTCACCAGAGGCTTGCTCATTCCCGGTGCACAGTACCAGTATCTGCCCGGCGCTCAGTATTGGAGCAATCCCAGCCTGAGCAACGGACTGGATTCGTCATATAAGAGCAATCTGGTCAAGGCAGTCAAACTGTTTGCCAACAAGAGCAATTATCCTATTTATTTCCACTGCTATTCCGGTCTGGACCGCACCGGCACACTGGCGGCAATATTGGAGTGCCTGTTGGGTGTGAGCAAGGAGGATGTCTATCGGGATTACGAGATGTCTTACCTCTCTTCGGACAGCAAGTCAGCCGTGAACAACGGAGCATTTGACTCGAAGATCCAGCAGTTTGACACCATGTATAAGACTATTCTCAACTATGATCCGAGCAATATGGCTTCCGCTACGGAAAAATTCCTGATCGCCTCCGGCGTGACGGCGCAGGAGATCGCTTCGATCCGCAGTATTCTGCTTGGCTAAGTACGAGGAGAGAAACAGATGCGGATACTGATTGGCGGGGATGTTTGTTTTAAAGTCACACGGGAGGCGGCGGGTGCCGCCTATTGCCGGAATGTTCTGCGGCAGGTTTTGCCGGCGTTCCGTCAGGCGGATGTCCGTTTGCTCAATCTGGAGAATCCGTTGGCATTGCCGGGGGTGGGCGCGCCGATCGTCAAGAGCGGTCCGTGCATCAGTGGGTTGCCGCAGAACCTCGCTTTTCTCCAGGAATGCGGGACAGATTGCGCCGTGCTGGCAAATAATCATTTCGGAGACTACGGGCCGGATGCCGCCGTCGCCACCCTGCATCTGCTCAATGAAAACGGGATCGCTCATGTCGGCGGCGGCGAAGATGCCGGGCAGGCATATGAGGCGTTTCGTGCCGAGCGGGACGGGGTGAGCGTATCCTTCCTGGCGGTGTGTGAGAATGAGTTTGGCTGTGCAGACAGCAACAGCTCCGGTGCCGCCGGATATGATCCCCGCCGCCTGTACCGCCGCATCCGGGAAGAAAAACAGCGATCGGATAAGGTCGTTGTCATTTTCCACGGCGGGAATGAAGAAAACCCTCTGCCGAGCCCGGACACCGTCGACCGCTATCGGATGCTGATCGACTGGGGCGCGGATGCCGTTGTCGGCGGTCACCCCCACTGTATGCAGGGGTACGAGGTATACCGGGACTGTCCCATCGTCTACAGCATGGGGAATTTCTACTTTCCGCACCCGGACTGCGGCGACGGTTGGCATCATGGCTATTTGGTGCAGTTGGAACTGTTGCCGGGACAGCCGGTGTCGTTTGTCCCCGTTCCTTATGTCCACGATCCCGAAACGGATACGCTCCGTCTGCTGACCGGGGCAGAGAAGGACCGCATCCTGTGTTATCTCCAAAAACTGAGCCGGATCACTGCCGATGCGACACTGCTCGAACGCTATTTTGATGCCTGGTGTGTCATGAAGGGGATCTACTATGCCGGGCATCTGCAAAGCGGGACCGATTTGCGGCAAAAACCGTTCTCGCCGGAGCAACAACGGCAGTTGGCACAAGAAAAGAACGTCCTCTCCTGTGAGGCACACCGCTATCTGGTCAAGCACACCTTGGAGTTGGCGATGGTGGGACGGTTGGAAGAGGCGGCGGCATTCACCCCGTCGCCCGAAAAATTACACCAGATCCCTCAGTGAGATGCAAAAAACGGCGCTGTTAAAAAACGAAAGTTTTTTAACCCCCCCGTTTTTTATTATGATCACTCCCGATAGATCGCCCGGTCGGCGGCGGGGGACACTTCATACCGTTTTTTGTATGCCCGGAAAAAGGCGGAATAATCCTTGAATCCGCACTGTACGGCGGCGCGGGTGGCAGGGATGCCGGAGAGGATGAGCCGCCGTGCCTCAATGAGCCGCTTGACCAAAATATATTCCCATGGTGTCGAGCCGGTGGCGGCACGGAACAGCCGTCCCAATTGCGTTTTGCTGATATAAAAGCGGCGGCAGAGGTCTTCCAGCGAAATGTCCTCATACAGATGGGCGTTGACAAAACCGATGATCTCCCGGATGCGGCTCTGCTCCTTGTCAAGTGTCGAGGCGCTGTCCCCACTGCGGGCACAGAATGAGCGGTACAACTCATCGAGGATGGCGGGCAGGGCGGTAGCAAA
>JAZLKY010000137.1:0-4796 GCA_045597885.1 Acutalibacteraceae bacterium
CTCCAGATCACCGATCAGGGCGTTGTAGCGGTTCAGGAATTCAACCTGGACATCAAGGACAAGGAATTCATCGTCCTTGTCGGTCCCTCCGGCTGCGGTAAATCCACCACCCTGCGCATGATTGCCGGTCTGGAGGACATCTCCGAGGGCGAACTGTGGATCGGCGACAAGCTGATGAACGATGTGGAGCCCAAAGACCGTGATATCGCCATGGTGTTCCAGAACTATGCTCTGTATCCCCACATGACCGTGTTCGACAATATGGCATTCGGTCTGAAACTGCGTAAGACTCCCAAGGAGGAGATTAAGCGCCGGGTGGAAGAAGCCGCCCGTATCCTCGACATTGAGCACCTGCTTGACCGTAAGCCGAAGGCGTTGTCCGGCGGTCAGCGTCAGCGTGTCGCTTTGGGTCGTGCCATCGTGCGTGAGCCGAAGGTCTTCCTGCTTGACGAGCCGTTGTCCAACCTGGATGCTAAACTGCGTGCCCAGATGCGTACCGAGCTGTCCAAGCTGCATCAGAAACTGGGAACCACCTTCATCTACGTTACCCACGATCAGACCGAGGCTATGACCATGGCTGACCGGATCGTCGTTATGAAGGACGGTGTCATCCAGCAGGTGGATACTCCCCAGCATCTGTACGATCTGCCCTGCAACATGTTCGTTGCCGGATTCATCGGCAGTCCGCAGATGAACTTCGTCGAGTCTGTGGTTGTCAAGAAGGACAACACCTTCTATGTGGAGTTTGGTTCCGAGGACACCAAGACGCGCCGTGGCATCAAGTATCAGATCCCGTTGCCCGCCGCCAAGGTAGAAGGCAAGAATCTGGACGAATATGTCGGCAAAGAGGTTATTATGGGTATCCGTCCCGAAGACGTGCATGACGAACCCCGTCTGCTGGCAGAATTTGCCGATTGCAAAGTGAAGGCTAAAGTGGAAGTCACCGAAATGATGGGTGCTGAGACCTTCCTGTATGTCAATGTTGAGGGCTTTGATTTCACCGCCCGTGTGGAACCGACCTCTACCGCTCATCCCGGTGACGAGGTCGAGGTGGCATTGGAGAACACCAAGATCCATCTGTTTGACAAAGATACCGAGCGCACCATCTGCAACTGATAATACAGTTGATAGGGGCTGTTTAAAAACGGAAGTTTTTAAACAGCCCCTTTTCTTTTACCCTGTATTCCGGTGACGAAATTCGGTCGGACAGCATCCGGCAGTTTTTTTGAACACCCGGCTGAAGTACAAGCTATCTTTATAGCCCACTGTCCGGGCGATCTGCTCGACGGAACTGTCGGAATTGATCAGTAATCCCTGCGCCATGCGGATGCGCTGCTGTGTTTTGTACTGCTGGGGGGAGATCCCTACATGGCGCTTGAATGCTTTGAGAAAATAGGACACCGACAGATTGAACCGGGCGGCGATCCTTTCGTTGGAGGTGTCCTCAGTACAGTGTTCGTTGATATACCGGCACATCTCCTCGGTCAACGGATTGGCGGCGGGGCAGGTCTGTGTCCGGGCGATCTCTGCGAGTAGACGGATGAGTTCGGCACAGCAGACAGTGGCATACAGGTCGTTGCGGCGGCTGAGCTCTGTGATCACGGTATCGACGGTGTTGACGAATCCCGGCGGGCAAAGAAAGGAATGGGTACCGTACAGCCCGCACCGCTTGAGCAGGGCTTTTGTCTGCGTGCCACCGAAATGGATCCAGTACACTTCTGTCCTGTCGGCGGCATCAAAATCATAATATTGCGGTTCGCCGGGATAGAATAAAAAACCCTGCCCAGCGGTCAATGTCTGCATCTGCGTGCCATTGCCAAACTGCCCTTTGCCGGATTTCAAGAACAGCAGTTGATAGTCAAACCGTCCCTTGGGGCGGGCGGTATGAGAATCGTAATCGTCAATTCGAAAATACCCGGCGTTATTGATGCCGAGCGAATCCATAATGTTGATATTGTCATAGCTGTGTACGGCAGAAAGATGGATCGCCAATTTGATCACCGCCTTTCGGAAAAAGTGTAGCATTTTTTGCATATGATGTCAACCGGATGATAGTATGTTCTATAATATGGTAGAAAGAAATCCGCATGATTTCAATAGAATTTATAAAATACAGTCAAGGATAGGAGCGTTTTGTCCATAAACAGGCGGGATTCGTGTATGGCATTCCCGATCAATAAGCGTTATAATGAAAAAAATGTTCAAAGGAGGCATCTTTATGCATCCCGGTGATGTACAGATCAAGATCATCAGTTCTTTGGAAAAATGCTTTTGGGACGATCCGCTTGAAAGCAAAGCGGTGCTGTCCCGCTTTTCGATGCTGAAAAACGAAAAGACCGCATTCCAGATCGCTTATTGCTACTGCGGCGGTCCGATCGAGCCTACCCCGACTGTACTGAAATATTCTTTGTCCGGTGAATTGGCACCGTTCGTATCGCTGCGGCAGGTGGTCAATGTCCCGTCCATCATGCCGGTCAATCCGAGAGGACACGATGACGACTATCTGCGCACACAGCCGGGGTTGTTCCCTGATCTGCTGATGCCGCTCCACTACGCCAACCGTATCAGTATTGCGGTACCGCAGTTGTTGCTGTCACTGTGGGCAGAGGTGGAGCTGCCCGACGGAGTACAGGCAGGGGAATATCCGCTCTCCTTCACCCTGCTTGACGACGAAGATGTCCCTGTCGCCACGGCAGAAGTGACGGTCGAGGTGATCAATGCCGTTCTGCCGGAGCAGACTGTCCATCATACCGAGTGGTTCTATACCGACTGCCTGGCGGAATACTACCGGGTGCCGGTGTTCGGTGAGGAACACCGGCGCATCATCGGCAATTTTGCCCGCACGGCGGCGAAGAACGGGATCACCACGCTGATGCTCCCTGTCTTCACCCCCGAACTGGATACCTATGTGGGGGGCGAGCGGCTCACCACCCAACTCGTGGATATCACGCTGAAAGACGGCAAATATTCCTTTGATTTTTCCAAGGTGGATGACTTTATCCGCCTGTATCTCGAAAGTGGGATCAAGAATCTGGAGATCCCGCCGTTGTTCACCCAGTGGGGCGCCAAAGCCGCACCGAAGATCATGGCGACGGTGGACGGCGAATACCGGCAGTTGTTCGGATGGGATACCGAAGCATCCGATCCTGCGTATACGGCATTCCTTGGTGCATTTTTGCCCGCATTGCTTTCCTGTCTGCGCTCCCACGGGATGGATCATCGCACCTTTTTCCATGTATCGGATGAGCCGCCTGCCGATGAGATCGAGCGGTACGGTCGTGCCAGTGATGTCGCACGGCGGCTTTTGCAGGGATACACCGTCCTCGATGCGTGCAGTCATGTCGAAATATTCCAAAAGGGATTGCTCTCCACCCCGGTGGCATCGGTGGATGAGGTCGAAAAATTCATTGACGCCGGCGTGCCCGAACCGTGGACATACTATTGCTGTTATCCTATCACCCGGTACACCAACCGCTTTATGGCGATGCCGTCCCGGCGTACCCGCATTCTCGGCGTGCAGTTGTACCGCTATGGGATCAGAGGATTTTTGCACTGGGGCTACAATTTCTACCACAACCACCTGTCCTATGATGTGATCAACCCCTATGCCGATACCTGCGGCGAGTTTTTTGCTCCCTCCGGGGATGCTTATCTCGTCTACCCCGCTCCCGACGGCACAGCGTACGAGTCCATCCGGCTCAAACAGATGCGGGATGCGATGCAGGATGTCCGTCTGCTCCAGTTGGCGGAAAGTTGCATCGGGCGGGATGCGGTACAGGCACTCATCACAGAGACCGCCGGCATGACGGTCACCTTCGGGGATTATCCTCACACCGATGCGTTTCTGACGGAATTGCGGGAAAAAGTTCACGCCGTTCTCCGTCAAAAGGGTTGACTTTTCACCGACAGGGTGATATTCTTCGGTTGAGGAAAAACGGTTCGTTCCGGCTTTCCGAATCATAAAATAACGGAGGATATCACCGATGAAAAAGATCAAACTATTATTCCAGGGGGACAGCATCACCGACTGGGGACGGGGCGCCGACAGCAGAGACGGCGGTCGTAATTTAGGGACGGGCTACGCCCTGCGTGCCGCCGAAAATTTGCGTAAAAAGTACCCCGATGTCGAATTCGAATTCATCAATATGGGCATCAGCGGCAACCAGACGGTCGATCTGGTCAACCGTCTGCAATCGGATTTCATTGACGTTGATCCCGATATCGTTTCCATCATGATCGGGATCAACGATGTGTGGCACTATGCCAACAATGGGGATCGGTTGGACGACAACGTGTTTGAGGAACGCTACCGCACGGTGCTGACTGCGATCAAAGAAAAAACACACGCCAAGATCATGATGATCGAGCCGTATCTGATCCCGGTAGAAGACAAACTGCATTTCTTTGAGGATTTTAATTCCAAGATCTGGGTGATCCGCAGACTGGCACGGGAGTTTGCAGATATATATATGCCCACCGACGGACTGATGGCTTCCGCCCTCATCCACAACGATCCCGTGAGATTATCAGAAGACGGGGTACATCCCACCGCAGACAAAGGAGCGGTACTGATCGGTCAATGGTATACCGAGTATATCGCCCCACTGGTGGAATCGTTCCGATAAAAAGGAGAGGTCAAATATGGTCAGACTCGGCGTAGATCTGGGGGGTACTAACATCGTGGCGGGCGTTGTCCGGGACGATTATGCCATCGTGGCAAAATCGAGCCGGTTGACGGCACTGCCCCGTCCGGCAGAAGCCATCGCAGACGATATTGCGGCGGCGGCAACGGATGC
>JAZLKY010000138.1:0-3179 GCA_045597885.1 Acutalibacteraceae bacterium
GGTCGCCGCCATCGAAAAGCATCATGAGGAGCGTTATCGTGCCCTGCTCAAAAATGTGGAAATGCAGCAGGTGTTTGAAAAGAGCGAGGTCAAGGTGTGGGAATGCCGCAACTGCGGGCATATCGTCGTGGGAACCAAAGCCCCTGAGATCTGCCCCGTGTGCGCCCATCCGCAGGCATATTTTGAGGTCAACGCCGAGAACTATTGATCTATTGACAGAACAGAAGCCGCCCCTCCGAGTCGAATCATCAAGTCGGAGGGGCGGCTTTTAGCGAAAATATCAATTCTTATTTTCGATCAGTTTCTTCAGCGTGGGTTCGATCGCCTCGTAGAACCGCTCGGCGATCTCCGCCATGCCCTGATCGTTCGGGTGATTGAACATCCCGTGGGTGTCTTCCCGCTTGTTGATGTCGTCAATGGAGATCCAGCCGTCGCCGCAGGCGAGAGCGACCTTCTTTTTTGCCTCGTCCAGCTTCGGACGGATGTAGAATCCCTGCGAATGGTAGACGGTGGCGTGATCGCCTTTTACCATATCCCGCAGACTCTTCACCATCTGTGCGAACAGCTCGACCTGCGCCGGATCGTCATCGCATTTTTCCTGCGGGACATTGGCACCGAAGAACATGATGACGATATCGGGGTGGAAATCTGCCGCACTGCGGTATTTTTCCAAATAGGTGGGATCGTCATAGTTGCGCTCCAGCCCGGCTACCTGGCAGATGCTGAATGCGGCGTTGGGATCCAGTTTTTTCACCTTGCTCATCAGCACATGGACATAGTCGTGATCAATGTCCGAAGCCGCCATGCCGCATTCTTGATTCCAGCCCACTTCGGGCTTGAGCCCGTGCAGGGTGATGGAGTTGCCGACGAACAGGATGCGAACGCCCGTGCCGTCATACAGGAACAGATCCTGTTTGTTCTGATTCTCGGCGGGGATGATGTTTTCCTGCATTTCTTCCAGCGTTTTCATAGTATTGCCGTCCTTTCTTTCCGAAACGGAAGCGGTCGATGAACTATCTGTCGGTTTTCCTCCCGAACAGGCGCAAAGCACGACTGTCAGCAACAACGCTGTCAGCAAACAGACATATCGGCGAATGTTCATATGTGCCCCTCCGTTTTCTGCTTTTTCTCCTATATTGTAACCGAAAGGGTGACGGTTGTCAACAGAATCTGCCGGCAAGATTCTTTTCTCATTTCCGTGAGAAACTCTTTTTAAGTGAGAGAAATCTGCAAAAGTATTCAATCGAATCTTTGAATCATTGTCAAACCGTAGGGAACGGGCTTGCCCGTTCCGTTGAATAACTTGCCAAACTGATTGTGTAAACCGCATCTCGACAACTACCGCACCCACGGCGGTGTCATTGTTTTTAAGGTATGACCATCGGCGGGAGACGATGTCTCGCCATTGGTTTTGCAGGTGTTTTCGGCGGGACGATGTGGGCATCGTCTCCTACGGGTTGTTTCAATTTGTTTGGCGGTATGCTTCATTTTCGCGGTTTTAAGAAAAGAATCTGCCGATAAACATCAAAACCGCTCATAAAAAATACAGGAAAGCCCACATGATCCCGGCACCACCTGCTGCCGCTCCCATTGTCCACAGGATGCGCTTGAGCAAGAGCCGTCTTTTTTGACGGCGCAGACCGGAATAGGTGCTTGCCTGTTCCACGACTTTGTCTGCCATGGCGTTCATGGCTTGCTCCGAGGATTGACTGCACCCCGGACGGACGACCAAAAATGCCCGTTCAAAGTAGGGACTGCCGGTGTGAGTGACTTCGATCATTTGACGGTTGATTCCTTTGATCATGGATCGTTTTCTCCTTTGGATGGGATGTGCATGGGATGCTGATAGTATGGGAAACTCGGATTTTCTTTATTCATCCGGCAGAAAATATACAAGATGTTAAACCAACTTCACAAGAAAAGTGCAGAAATGTCACATATTTTGTGGAAAACTTTGTGGAAAATGTGAAAAATCCTGTGTTTTGAAGGTTTAACACATTTCTTGTTGGCTTTGCAACAAAAGAAAAAAACAAAAAACTGACAAGGAAAGATAACTTTCCGTTGAAACTAAAAAGAAATGTCATTGCTGTTTGGCTGATCGAACGAAAAAATGAAACATAGAATTTTTTGCAGAAAAGTTTTCGTTTTTCGGTTGAAAAATCCGGGAATTGTGGTATACTATTATGATGGTTGATTGTAAAACTGCGGAAAGAAGGATGTTGAGATGGCAGACAATAAGAAAATGGTAGAAGCCATTACATCAATGGATGAGGATTTTGCCAAGTGGTACACGGATATTGTCAAGAAGGCCGAACTGATCGAGTACACCAGTGTCAAGGGCTGTATGGTTATTCGTCCCTACGGGTATGCGATCTGGGAGAATATTCAACGGATATTGGATGGAATGTTCAAGGATACCGGGCATGAGAATGTCAATATGCCTATGTTCATTCCGGAAAGCCTGTTACAGAAAGAAAAGGATCATGTGGAAGGGTTTGCGCCGGAGGTGGCGTGGGTTACCATGGGCGGCAGTGAACAGCTCGAAGAGCGGCTGTGTGTTCGTCCGACCTCCGAGACGCTGTTCTGTGAGCATTTTGCCAATGTGGTGCATTCCTACCGTGATCTGCCGAAACTGTATAATCAGTGGGTCAGTGTGGTACGGTGGGAGAAGACCACCCGCCCGTTCCTGCGCAGCCGTGAATTCTTGTGGCAGGAGGGGCATACCGTCCATGCCACCGCAGAAGAAGCGGTCGAGGAAACTGAGCGGATGCTCAATGTGTATACCCGATTCTGTGAGGAGTCCCTTGCCATCCCGGTGATACAGGGGCGCAAGACCGAGAGCGACAAATTTGCCGGTGCGGTGGCAACCTACTGTATTGAGGCACTGATGCATGACGGCAAGGCACTGCAGGCGGGGACATCCCACTATTTTGGGGACGGCTTTGCTAAGGCGTTCGATATCCAGTATACCGACAAAGAGAACCAGAAGAAATATGTCCACGGCACATCCTGGGGTATGACCACCCGTCTGATCGGGGCGATCATCATGACGCACGGGGATGACAACGGGTTGGTACTGCCGCCGGCGGTAGCGCCCATCCAGTTGGTGATCCTGCCCATTGCCGCTCACAAACCCGGCGTTTTGGAAAAGGCGAACGAGATCAAGGACCGTCTCAAGG
>JAZLKY010000139.1:0-2838 GCA_045597885.1 Acutalibacteraceae bacterium
CAGATAGCGGTCGATGGGCGCCTCGATCCGTGCGCCGCCATCCACCTGGATATACAGATGGGCGACCGGCTGCTGCATCATGTCGGTGGCAAACTGCATCACCGCCAATTCTCCGTTGAAAGCAAAGTGGAAACGGGAACCGGCCGCTGTGGCTGCCATTGAATTCTCGTACGGGGCAAACCGTCCGGTGTAGCGGATCAGTTCGTGGTTGAATTTGTAAAACATCACAATCGCTTCCTTCCAAAGATCACACATTCAGCGCGGCGGCAACGTCCCCGGTATAATAACGGTCAATGAGCGGATTAGCCACCTTTTCGATAAATGACAATGTCTGTGAGGCACTGCGACCGGTGAAAGATGCCGGATCAAGCGTGGCGAGCATCTCTTCCTTCGTCAGAGGGATACGCTCGTCTGCCGCCA
The DNA here is from genome assembly GCA_045597885.1 of Acutalibacteraceae bacterium. Taxonomy (GTDB): domain Bacteria; phylum Bacillota; class Clostridia; order Oscillospirales; family Acutalibacteraceae; genus UBA5905. The sequence continues at coordinate 421 of JAZLKY010000139.1, forward strand.
GACGGTCAAGCAGATCGTTCTGTCCGCCTTCGGTCTTCACCTTTGCCGCCGCCGCATGGGAATGCACTCGGATGACCTCGTGCAATGCCTGCCGGTCGCCGCCTCGCTTGACCGATTCCATCAGAATGTTTTCGGTCGCCATGAACGGCAGTTTTTCCATCACTCGCCGCCGGATGACCTGCTCATAGACCACCAGCCCGGCGGTTACATCGCTGAACACATTGAAGATGGCATCCACCGCCAGGAATCCCTCGGCAATGCTCAGCCGCCGGTTGGCACTGTCGTCCAGTGTGCGCTCAAACCATTGGGTGGAAGCGGTGACAGCAGGGTTGAGCGAATCGGTGATCACAAACCGTGCCAGCGCACAGATGCGCTCACACCGCATAGGGTTGCGCTTATAGGGCATGGCGGAAGAGCCGATCTGATCCTTGCCGAACGGTTCTTCCACTTCTTCAAACGATTGGAGCAGGCGCAGATCGTTGGCAAACTTGTAGGCGGTCTGGGCGAAGCCGGACAGCACCGACAGGAAGTAGGCATCCACCTTGCGGGAATAGGTCTGCCCCGATACCGGTACACAGGCGGTGAAGCCCATCTCGTCAGCGATCATCTGCTCCATTCGGTCAATTTTCTGTTCATCTCCGGCGAACAGCTCCATGAAACTTGCCTGCGTACCGGTCGTGCCCTTGGATCCGAGCAGCTTCAGATTGTCAAGCTGGAACTGGAGATTTTCCATATCCATCGCCAACTCATTCATCCACAGAGTCGCCCGCTTGCCGACGGTGGTCAGCTGGGCGGGTTGCAGATGGGTATAGCCGAGGCACGGCACATCTTTGTATTCCTTTGCAAATTCGGCCAGATTGTGCATCACCTGTGCCGCCTTTTTCAACACGATCTCCGAGGCGGCTTTGAGGATCACTACATCGGTGTTGTCCCCGACATAGCAACTGGTCGCTCCCCAGTGGATGATCTTCGCCGCCTGCGGGCACTGCTGTCCGTAGGCATAGACGTGGCTCATCACGTCGTGGCGCACTTGTCGCTCCCGTTCTTCCGCCACCGCATAGTTGATATCTTCGGCGTGGGCTTCCATCTCAGCGATCTGTTCATCGGTGATTGCCAGCCCCAGTGCCTTCTCTGCCTTGGCCAAAGCGATCCACAGCCGCCGCCAGGTGCGGAACTTAAAACTCTCCGAAAATACCGCCTGCATCTGAGGACTGGCATACCGGGTGGACAAAGGGGATATGTACTGTTCTTTCTCTGACAACATGATCATTCCTCTCCGTGTGCTGTCCTACACATATGTTAATGAGAGTATTGTACCATTTTCTGTGGTAGAAAGCAATAGAAAAGCAAAAAATGCCGTCAGCTTTCCTCATTTTTTTGTTGAAAGTCTTATTTTCTTTATTTTTTCAGGGAATGGGGTGCAGACTATTGACAAGAATAGGAAAAACAGGTATAATATCATGCGATTATCGGCGGTGTGACTCGGCCGGCATATTGATACGGAAAGGCGTGTGACCGTGCATGAAAGAGGTCGTTATGACCAGCGAAGGTCTGAAAAAACTACAGGATGAACTGGAGCATTTGAAGACCGTTGAACGTAAAGAGGTCTCCGAAAAGATCAAGGTGGCGCTGTCGTTCGGCGACTTGTCGGAAAACAGCGAATATGATGAGGCGAAAAACGACCAGGCACTGTTGGAGGGGCGGATCGCCGCCATTGAAGCACAACTGAAAAATGTCCGGGTGCTGGATGAATCAGAGTTGAGCAGCGAAAATGTCCATGTTGGTTCCAAGGTACGGATCGCTGACGAAAAGGGTAAGGAATGTACCTACACCATTTCCGGTGCGACCGAAGCCGATCCTTTCGCCGGCAAGATTTCGGATGAGTCTCCTATCGGCAAAGCGGTGATGGGCTTGCGTGTAGGGGAGACCGGTGAAGCGATACTTCCCAACGGCACGGTCGTGCTGTATCGGGTGGTCGAGATTTCCAAGTGAGTCCACTCGGAAAAAGGCTCTCTCCGGCGAGCGGATCGTGTTTGATCGCTCGCCGTTTGCCGTTTATTGCTATTCTGTAATCAGAAAAGGATGTGTTGATATGAGTGACCGGAATAATAATCCCGAAGTGGAAGAAATGACCGCCGAACAACTCAACGAGCTGCTTCAGGTGCGGCGGGATAAACTGACAGCTCTCTGTGAGGCGGGGGAAAACCCGTTTGAGATCACCAAATATGATGTTACAGCATACAATGCCGATATCCGGGCGGAATACGAAAAGAGGGAAGCTGTCTACATTGCCGAGCACGGACAGCCGGAAGAGGGGCAGACGCTGGAGCTGTCCGAACCACTGACCGTGCGGGTGGGAGGCAGAATGATGAGCCGCCGCATTATGGGCAAGGCTTCGTTCATCGAGCTGCAGGACTC
>JAZLKY010000140.1:0-2272 GCA_045597885.1 Acutalibacteraceae bacterium
CCGTGTGTCCGAACAGCCGCAGGACCCGCAGTGCCTGTTTGTTGATCGCTTCCATCGAACGGAGCAACGGCGTTTTTTTGTCCAGTGCCTCACCGCCATAGGAACAGAAGGCGGTCGGGATGCACAGCGTATCATCCTTAATAAAAGCATAAGAAGTCGGATCCCACGCCGTATAGCCCCGTGCCTCAAATGTGGCACGCAATCCTCCGGACGGGAAAGAAGAGGCGTCCGGCTCTCCTTTGATCAATTCTTTGCCGGAAAACTCCATGATCACCCGTCCGCCGGGAGCAGGCGAAATAAAACTGTCGTGCTTCTCGGCGGTAATATCCGTCATAGGCTGGAACCAGTGGGTGAAATGCGTTGCGCCCTTTTCGATCGCCCAATCTTTCATCGCATTGGCAACGACCGCCGCCACCGTCGGCTCCAAATGGCGCCCATTTTCCATCGTACGCATAAGCGCCCGGTAGGTTTCCCGTGGCAGACGCTCCTGCATGACCCGATCATTAAACACCATACTGCCGAATATCTCCGGGATCGTGTTCATCCGTTTATCGCTCCTCTCCTGTCCTTTAGTGCCGGGAAAAGTCGAGCAAAACCCGACTACCGACACTCCTCGATTATACTCAACAGTATACCGCCACAGCATTGAATTTGTCAACACCATTCCGCAGGAAAACCAGCAAAAATGCACTATTTTTTCGCAAAATTTCAAATTTGTCGATTCTTCTGAGTCAAAAACGCCGAAAGGAAACAAAATCCTCATGCAGAGCGTTGACAACTGCAAGAAAATAGAGTATACTCTCCATGTATCCGGGGGCGTAAAGGTTTCGACGGGGATTGCGGGATACGGTAAGCGAGCAGCGGCGCCACACCGCTATAAAAGCGGCAACTTTTAAAAAATAAACGACAAATCTTTAGATTGTCAGGCAGCCTGATCAGGCTACCCGTCCTGCCCCGGAGTACTGCGGCCGGGAGCGGGGCGTCGATGAGCAGTGAACGTGAACGGAGAGGTGCCACCCTTTCCGTCACGGCGTAGTGGCTACCGTAGCGTGAAGCCTGCCGGACGGCGGCACGTGAGGGGAATCTGAAATGACCGGCTGCGCTCGGAGAAAGCCGTATTGAACGATTTTCGGACGCGGGTTCGATTCCCGCCGCTTCCACCAATAGGATTTTCGCTTAGAAAGACAGGGGACGGTTCTATCAAGACATAGAACCGTCCCCTGTTTTTTTATGTATGAACGGTAATTACGCTCCCTATACCGGTATCTGTCTCGGCAACACCGTCTTTCCCAGCCGCCGCAAGCAGCTTGCCCGTTTCATCACAAAGCGAAAGTTTTTTCGCCCGGTCACATTTGACTCGAAGCACACCGCCGGAACGGGAAGTGATAACGGCATGCATAAGCGTGCCTCCCCTCCACTTTGCGTCCACGAGAAAATTGCCACGTGCCACCAAGCCTTTATATTCGCCGTCCGACCATCTGTCGGGAATGGCGGGCAGAATATCAATAAAGCCGGCGTGGCTCTGTAAAAGCATTTCACATACGCCCGAAGTGCCGCCGAAATTACCGTCGATCTGGAAAGGCGGATGGGAATCCCACAAATTCGGGAACGTACCCTTCGACAAAAGCGTCCTGAAAAGGTTGTATGCACGGTCACCGTCCAGCACCCTCGCCCAGGCATTTAGACGGTGCGCCATAGCCCAGCCGGTCGACTTGTCGCCACGTAGATCGAGCGTCACCCTTGCCGCCTCGATCCATTCGGGCGTGTTGCGGTTGATACACGAGCCCGGATACAGCCCGACAAGGTGGCTGATGTGGCGGTGATCTTTTTCACCGATCTCGCCATAGGTGTTTTCCTCGCGGTATTCCTTTATCTGCCCGCTTGCACCGATCTGAACGGGATCAAGCCGATCTATTATCGCCGCAGAGTCTTTGACGTCCGGATCGTCCTCTCTGCCGAGAAGCGCCGCCGCCTTTAAGAGACACTTGGCGTTTTCATATACCATCTGCTGATCGAAAGCACAGCCGGTCGTGTGGTAGTAGTTCTGATATTCATTTTCGTTCACCCACTTGCCGCCCACGATCTGTTCGGGAGATGCCGAGTATTTGACAAGTACATGTCCGTCCTGCTCCGTCAGCGTCTTATTGAGGAAATGCGCCATTTCTTTGAGGACGGAAAAAGCCACTTCAAGCGCCCGTCTGTCACGGGTAAAATCATACCATTCCCAAAACAGAATGGAGGTGAATGCGCCTGTACCCGGTCCCGAATGCCC
>JAZLKY010000141.1:0-6319 GCA_045597885.1 Acutalibacteraceae bacterium
GTGACCGGCATACTCCGGCTGATGGGGCTGTCTCTGCCGCTTTCGGCCTTCAGCACGGTCCAGTACGCCTATTTGCAGAAACATTTGCAGTTTAAAAAGTATGCCGCCATTACGTTGGTCAGCAGTGTTATATCCGGCGCCGTGGGGATCGTGATGGCATATCGGGGATTTGGTGCGTATGCGTTGGCATGGCAGTCGACACTGAAGTATTTTCTCGATACGGTTTCAATGGTATTTTTTTGCAGTTGGCGTCCTTCTTTCCGTTTTTCCCTTGTTAGTTTTCGGCGGATGTTCCCGTTTGCGGTCAAGGTGTTTGGCTCTGATCTGCTGATGAATCTTGAATCGGATATTCGGGGATTGGTCATCGGGAAGAAGTATTCTACTGCAGATCTTGCATATTACGATAAGGGACAGACATTCCCCAAAATGCTGGTGGTCAATTTTAACGGTGCTATTTCCCGTGTGTTGTTTCCCGTTATTGCCAATCATCAGAAAGATCAGGAAAAGAATCTGTCGATCATCAGAAAAAGTGTTCGTTTGCAGACATTTTGTATCGCTCCGTTGTTGGTGGGCTTGATGGCGACTGCCCGCTCTATGACAGTGGCACTGTTTACTGAGAAATGGTTGCCTTCCGTCCCCTTTATCTATATTTTGGCGGTCGCCTATATGCTCAGACCGTATGAAAACACCTGCAAAGAAGCACTGCTTGGAATCGGCAGGAGCGGATTGCTCCTGCTGGATATGATGATCACCAAAATCGTCAGTGTCGGTGTGTTGGTGGCGGCGGTGGTGTTCACCAACAGTGTGCAGTTGATCGCTATCGGCAATGTGGTGGCGACTGCTGTCAGCATATTTTTGTATTCTTTTCAAATGGGCAAGTGTTTTTCCTACGGCATTCGTGCACAACTGGCAGATTCTGCCGGCAGTTATTTGTGCGCCATCGTCATGGGGGCGGCAGTGTCTGCCGTTTCCCTGCTCGGCTTCGGAGCATGGACTACACTGCTGATACAGGTGGCGGTCGGTGTGGTGGTGTATGTCGGTATGGCGTGGTTATGCCGTCTGTCTGCCATGCGGGAGTTGTTGGCTATCCTGCTCAAAAAGAAAAAAGGAAAGGACAAGATTGATGGAACAGCTTGATGTTTGCTATGCTTCCAGTGATGAATATGCCATTCATACCGGGATCTCGCTTCTTTCTCTCTTTGAAAACAATCCCGGTTTGGTCAGACGTGTTTATCTGCTGGATTACGGGATCCAAGAACAGAACCGTCAACGGTTGACAAAAACCTGTTCCGATCACGGCGTGGAGTGCCTTTTTACGCCGGCTTTGGATACATTGGCACAGTTAGGGAAAGCCAACGGGCTTATGAGTTTTCGCAATAGTTACGCTACCTATTCACGGGCATTCCTTGACCAGTTACTGCCGGAGCAGGTCGATCGGGTGCTGTACATTGATTCCGATACGGTCATAACGGGAAGCGTGGAGTCATTGCTGCATTTTGATATGACCGATAAGGTGATTGCCGGTGTGGCATCGTGCTTCCGCTACAGTTTGCAGACCGACGAACCCCGTGGCAAAGACTCAGAACTTGATCTGCTCAGTGGGAATAAATTGTATATTCAGTGCGGTATCCTTTTGTACTGTCTGGATCATTGGCGCAAAGCCGGATGCTTCGAGATGATTCAGCACGCCTGCACCAAACTGGAAAAAATGCGTTTTGCGGATCAGACGCTGATCAACAACGCCATACCGGAACGGTATTTCGGGATGCTTCCGATCGGATTCAATCTTACGATGCATAATTACTGTGATGAATTTTTGGTCCGACAGTACCGCCGGGGAGGATGGTATTCCGAGGATGAGATCCGTCAGGCACTGGCACATCCGACATTGATCCATTTTAATGGCGGCAGGCTGCAGCGTCCCTGGTTTGCTGAGTGTGTGTCCCGCAGGAAAGAAGTGTATTATCATTATAAAGCGCTGTCTCCATGGCGAGATGTTCCGCTTATTTCTGTTTCCAAATCTACCATGTCATTCCGTCAACGGCTTAATATGCGGCTGACGGCTTGGGCGATGGGGGCAAAAACGGATGTGATGGCACGGGTATTCCTCAAGGTGTCGTCTAAATTTTAAAGGAGAGAAAATGTCATGCACTTTATTGCTCAGAAATTCAATTCCCTTGGCATCCGGGGATTCTTTAACTGGATGCCGGACAAGCTGTATCTTAAGATCCTTTTCCGCCTGCGGATGGGTGAAAAACTGAATTTAGACCACCCGGTGACATACAATGAAAAGATGCAGTGGCTGAAACTGTATGACCGTCGCCCGGAGTATGTCAATATGGTGGATAAATATGAGGTAAAGCGATTTGTGGCAGAACGCATCGGGGAAGAATATGTCATTCCTTTGATCGGCGTGTGGGATACATTTGACGAGATCGACATTGATGCTTTGCCGGACCAGTTTGTGCTGAAATGTACCCATGACAGTGGCGGGTTCTGCATTTGCCGGGATAAAAAGTCGTTCGATTGGGAAAGGGCGAGAAAGAAGATCGAATCCCGCAAGAAGTTCAACTATTATTGGGGCAATCGGGAATGGCCGTATAAGGGTGTTCCGCATCGGATCATTGCCGAGGAATATATGGAAGATCCGGAGGCTGGAGAGCTGTTTGACTACAAATTCTTCTGCTTTGATGGAGAGCCCCGTTTCGTATATGTGAGCCGAACGGCGGAAAACCTCGGAACGGTGAACTTGAATTATCTGACATTGGACTGGCAACTTGCTCCATATGAACGGGCAGGATGGGCGACATTTTCTACAGTGCCGAAAAAGCCCTCAAAATTGGAGGAAATGATCGAGCTGTGCCGCAAATTGTCGGCGGGATGTCCGAATTTGCGTGTTGATCTGTACCAGGTCGGAGAGCGGGTGTATTTTTCGGAACTGACCTTCTTCACCGGCGGCGGTTTTATGCGTTTGACCGACAGACGGCACGATATCGAGATCGGCAATATGCTGACCTTGCCGGAAAAGCGGAAAGGGGAATAAGTGACTATGGAATATACGGCAATCAGAGAACTGCTGTTCCGCTACCCGTCACTGACGGCTTGCGAAGCCGCTATTTCGGACGGCTATCGGATTTTGGAAAAAACATATGAGGACGGGGGGAAGCTGCTCATCGCCGGCAATGGCGGCTCTGCCGCCGACAGTGAACACATTGCCGGAGAATTGATGAAGCGGTTTCGCCTACCCCGTCCTGTCCCGGCGGCATTGACAGAAAAACTGATCGCTGTTGATCCGGTCCGGGGAAAGATGTTGTCAGAGCGTTTGGAACGACCGTTGACGGCGATCCCACTGACAGCGCACGAGGCACTCACCACAGCTTATGCCAACGACGTTGAACCGGCGGCAGTCTTTGCCCAACAGCTGTACGGATTCGGTCGGCGGGGAGATACGCTTTTGGCATTGTCCACCTCCGGGAACAGCGAGAATATACTGAATGCGGCGGTCGTTGCCCGTGCATTGGGAATCCGTGTTGTGGCACTTACGGGCGGGGATGGCGGCAGGTTGGCACGTGCGGCAGACGTGGCGGTCTGCGTACCGGAAGCAGAGACCTATAAGGTGCAGGAATTGCACTTGCCGATCTATCACTGCTGGTGCCGGATGCTGGAAGAACACTTTTTCGGAAGAGCGGATTTGAGTGACGATTAGCGATTGTACAATGTGATTTATTTTTATGGACATTTTTACATTATTTTATTGACATTGGCATATCTCTCTGCTACAATAGCGTGGGGTGTGCCATTTTTTTTGCCGGACGGATCGTTTGCCGACGGAGGGGTGGAGCACACCCGTAACAGGATGGAGGTTGAAGAATATGAAACTGAAAAACCGCGTTTTGGCGGTGATGCTGGCATTGGCATTGTTGCTGAGCACACTGCCCGCCATGGGGCTGTCGGTTGCAGCAGAGTCAACAGTCTGCTTTACTAACGGCTTCAACACGGCGCAGTCTGTCGCATATTATAACTCAATATACATGAACCATTATTCCAACCGCTCGACGCAGGAGAATTTCGGCACGGTGGATGTCAGCCAGTTGTCGGATTCTACCGATTCGGCATCTGCGGGCGAGACCGGTGTGATGAAGCTGTCATTTCTCCAAAACGGGGACCGTGCCTATGCGGGATTCCGTCTGGTGGGGGATGACGGTAACGCTTTTAAGGCGAATATTGGTGAATTGTATACGGTCGGTTTTTGGTACAAGGTGACCGCATTGCCGGAGGGCGCCAACGGTTCGATCCATGTGATGAACGGCTCCCGTGACTGGGGTGTCGGTGATGTTTCTGCCGACTATAACGAGGTGGTGGCGGATATTGTTTCCACGACCGGGTGGACGCACATTTATCATTCCTTTACGCCTACTGTTTATAACGGTATCCATTTGGCAGTAGTTGCCGATAAACCGTTGATTGCCGCCGGGATGACGGTGCTCATTGATGAGGTGACGGTGTATCATGGAGAGCCCCCGGCGGTGACATCATCTATTTCCAACAACTTTAACACCGAGAAGTCTGCGGAGTATTATACCAAGAGCACCAGCGCTTCTCACCCTGCATATTCCGACGGTGCGCTGTCGGCACAGCAGGTGACCGATTCTACGGATTCTTCTGCCCCTGGTGATACCGGCGTGATGCAGCTACAGTTCCTGGACAAAGCCAATTTGACCGGTACGGAAAAGCAGGTCGGCTTTAAGATCATCGACGGGGACGGCGAGACAAAGTTTACCGCCGAAGTCGGTAAAACGTATACCGTCGTATTTTGGTATAAAGTGGTGGCTCTTCCGGAGGGGGCATCCGGCTCCATCGTACTGAAGAACGCTTCCGTAAACTGGAGCGGTTCAATACAAGATAACGATTTCACCGTGGCAGCGTTCGATGAGGTCGGCGAGTGGACAAAGGTGCAGGCGCAGATCACCGCCACGATCCAGAACGGATTCCACATCGCCGTCCAGATGGACGACAACACCAACCGTGCCGGGACGACCGTGCTGGTGGATGCGGTATCCATCGTTGACGGTGTGCTCGAACAGGGCACGGCTATTGATCCGATTCTGTCCTATGCGACGGACTGCGCGATCTGCCTGAAACAACTGATCGGCTACGAGTACCGGCTGGGTGATGGCGAGTGGCAGTCGGTGCCGTTGTTCCTCGGCCTGGAACCCGAAACCACTTATTCCTTCTCACAGCGTGTTGCTCAGACCAGCTTGATGGAGGCGTCCGAGCCGAGCCATAGTGTCGCATTTACTACAAAAACAAGTGCGGGCATTCCTTCGCTGTATGTCACGCTCAATGATATGACGCTCGCTCAGATCAATTCGTCAAAAAGTAATGTCAGTTATGACGGCAGCATGGTGATGCTGGATGCCGACGGCAGTGAGATTGCCTCCGCACCGCTTGCCTCGTTCAAGGGCAGAGGCAACAACAGCTGGAGTGCTAATGCCGGGGACAAAAAGTCCTATAACATGAAGCTGGACGGCAAAAAAGAACTGATCGCCGGTGCCGGCAAAGCCAAGAGCTGGTGCCTGCTTGCAAACAATGTGAACTATTCGGGCTATAATACAGACCGCACCGGTCTTGCCAACATGGCGGCGCAGACGCTGTTTGAGGAGCTGGGCGGCGACATGATGCAGTTCCGGCCGGTGGTGCTGTATGTCAATGACAATTACCGGGGCGTCTATCTGCTCATTGAGAAGGTTCAGATCAATGAGTTCCGTGTGAACATCAATGAGCCGGATATCACCACCGAGGGCGTGGAAACACGCAAGGTCACTGCTTCCACCGATGGTAAAACGGCAGAGGAGCAGGCGATCCTCGATAGCGGTATCCGAGAGTACGCCTATTCGCCGGATACCGTTGTTGCGGCGGATGGCGGCTATTTGCTGGAGATCGACTTCCGTTATAATCAGTCAACATGCCGTTATTTTGTCACCCGCCGGGGTGCAGAGTTTGTGTTCGATGATCCCGAAGTGGTCACACTGGCGCAGATGCAACGAATCACTGCATTCGTGCAGGAATTTGAGGATGCCCTGTATTCCGATTCCGGCTACAATGCACAGGGTAAGCACTACAGCGACTACGCAGATATCACCTCGCTGGCACGCAAGTTTTTGCTCGACAGTTTCACCAATATTTACGATATCTTCCAGACTAGTTGCTTTGTTTATGTGGATGGCGATGCCGATGGCTTGACCGGAAAACTGCAGTTTGCCCCCGCATGGGACTATGACTATGAGCTGCTGGTAAACGGCAAAGAGGTTTACCAGGG
>JAZLKY010000142.1:0-1228 GCA_045597885.1 Acutalibacteraceae bacterium
GTGACAGAACAAAGGAAGTAAAAGTCCTGTTTTCCACTCTACTGACAATAGGATATATTGTTTTTTCTGTTATATTCTGGTAGTCTGTTTTGACTCTGTGCGGCATACACTGTACTGTTGCTTTTTATCTTCTGACGGGGGGCCTTTTTGTGGTGATTCATTACCGAAAGCCTTTGACAACAGTACAGCCTATGGATGGTGCCAGGGTGCGGGAGATCAGTCTTTCCCTGTGCCATCGGTATCCCCGGTTTGTCAGACGGGTGACGGCGGGAGTGAGTGTACGGGGACAGGAGATCCCCGCTTTGGTTTTTCAGACATTTGACGGCGGCTCCTGCCAACGGGTGATGTTGGCAGGAGCCTTTCACGGGACAGAATGGATCACTTCACTGATCATTTTGCGGTTGTGTGAAAGCCTGCTGTTGTCCTGCCGCAGCCGACAGCCGTTGTGCGGACTGTCTCCACTTACGGTGTTGCGGGAACGGGAGATCTGGTTTGTGCCCATGGTCAACCCGGATGGGGTATCCATTGCCGGTGGGATGGGGGGCCCTCCTCGGTTTTGGAAAGCCAATGCACGGGGAGTGGATATCAACCGAAACTTTGATGCAGGGTGGTCGGGAGTCGGAACGCCGGGAGCGGCAGGATACGGTGGGAAAAGACCGGAAAGTGAACCGGAGACGCGAATGCTGACTTCCCTCTGCCGGCGGTGCGGTTTTCGCCATGTGGTGGCATTGCATACGCAAGGTGAGGAGATATACTGGCGATATGGGAAACGCACACCTCCCCAAAGTCGGCTGATGGCAGAAATATTGGCTTCCGTCAGTGGGTATAGGGTGACCGATCCTTCGCCGGATGCCGCCCATGGCGGATTTAAGGATTGGTTTATTGATTCTTTTGGGAGACCGGGCTTTACGATCGAACTTGGCAGAGGAAGCAATCCGTTGCCGTTGAGTGGTTTCGAATCACTCTATGCCGATGTGCAGGAAATGCTGTTGCTGTCCCTTTTGTTATAAATCAGGTTCGTCTGCAGGCATCCGGATAAAATGACGCAGCAGTGTCAACTGTTTATGCATTATTCATAAAACAAATTACAACATTTTGTGAATAGCAGCCAAATGTCTTGAAAAACGGTTGCCTTTTGATGTCATGTGAGGTATAATATACTCTCACTTTGCGAAAGGAGGCGACTGTTTGTCAGAACGATTATCCGCTTTTTTGCAAGCGATGTATA
>JAZLKY010000143.1:0-6466 GCA_045597885.1 Acutalibacteraceae bacterium
GGATGCAACCGGTTCTGCACCTACTGTATCATTCCCTACGCACGGGGGCGGGTGCGCTCCCGCCCCGTTGAGGAGATCCGGGAGGAATTGGAGCGGTTGGCATCACGGGGCTATCGGGAGGCGGTGTTGGTCGGCATCAATCTTTCTGCCTACGGGCAGGACATCGGGCTGACATTAGCCGATGCCGTGGAAACCGCCTGCCGTGTTGACGAGCTGTTTCGGATACGCCTGGGTTCCCTCGAACCGGATTTTTTGACCGATGATATCTTGAGCCGATTGGCGGCACAGCCGAATTTATGCCCGCAGTTTCATGTGGCACTGCAAAGCGGATGCAACAGCACCCTTCGCCGGATGAACCGCCATTATGACACGGCGGCATTTTCCGCCCTATGTGAAAAACTGCGCAGCCGATTCCCCGGATGTGCGCTTACCACCGATGTGATGGTAGGATTCCCCGGCGAAACAGAGACAGAATTCACGGAATCGCTGGATTTTGTCCGATCTGTCGGCTTTTCCAAAGTACATATTTTCCCGTATTCCCGCCGTCCGGGCACTGTCGCTGACAAAATGCCCGGTCAGTTGACCGCCGCAGTGAAAGCCGACCGCAGTCGCCGGCTGGCGGCTGTTTGCCGGGAATCAGCACAACACTACGCCGCCGGTTACGAACAGACAGAAACCGCTATTCTGTTGGAAACAAGCATGGATGACGGCATTGCAGAAGGGCATACCGATACTTATCTGACCGCCCGGATCAAAACAGAGAAATCTGCCGGTCAGTTGATACGGGCACGCATTATAAAGGCTGAGGAAGCCATCCTTTATGGAGAAGAAATCATGTAAAGGAGCACGGTGACATGGCACTGGAATTTCGCAGACGACGGTTTTGGAAACCGGGGAAAAAGGGGCAACTGGTATTGGCGTGCCTCGGTTTGCTGCTTGCCATCGGCATCGTTGTCGCCTGGATCTCCGTTTCCTATCGGGATGATCGGATGAAAAATCCGGCACCCTCAGAGGATGCCGATCCCGATTCCGACACCGCATCCCTGTCAGCAGAACAGTATGCGCCGGAGGATGCCGCCAACCTTTTGCTGCTCCTTGACGAGACGCCGGCAGAACGGATCTGTCTGCTGCAATTCGATCCTGCCGACAGTGCGGTACGGTTGGCGGAAATCCCCCCCTGCATGCAGATCAGCGAAGGAAAAGACCTGCTTTCAGTATGGCAAAAAGGCGGAGCAGTCGCTGTTGTTGCCGCCGTTGCGGACACTTTAGAGCTCCCGCTTACGCACTATTACTCCATCAAGGCAGAGCAGGCGGAAAAATGGTTTAATTATCTCGAAGACGGCATCACAGTCACGATACCCGAAGATATCCGGTTCACTGACCGCCGGGGGTCCGCCCTGCGGCTGAGCAAGGGAGAGAACAATCTGACAGCCACCCAAACCATCAATATGCTGATCTATGACCAATGGGAAGACGCCGTTGCCGGCAGAGCTTTTCACGCTGAACTGTTGGGAGCCATGTTTGACCGGTACCTGATCACTGACAGGAATCTGCTGAATGACTTTTCCCATCTGTCAAACTTAGGGAAGACAGATCTCAGGATCGGTGATTATCACCGCTATGCCGAGAAACTGGAATATCTCTGCAAACAAAATGGCGGGAACATTGCTGTTCCCGTCACCCTCTCCGGTGACAGCCGGGAAGACCGATTTGTTCCCGACATCTCAAAGACCAAAAAGGATACCGATTTGTATTGACAAGAAGGGACTTTTCTATGCGAAAAGCAGTACTTTTTCTGCTTTGCCTCATCGTTCTCATAACCTGTAGCGGGTGCCTCTCTCTCCCCCTGTTCCCTAAAGAGGTCTTTTCGGGTGAAACAGCAGATCCCAATGCCTATTTGACGGAATTTCGCAACAACACGCTTTTTTCTGATCTACCGGACTATCTCCGGCGTGATTACGGTGCCATATACTCCACTATCAAAGATAATTTTGAAAAGGATAACACCGTTCATTTTCCGGATGACAACGGAGGGGATTCCATCGAAAACGGGCTGTCGGTCGTTCTCCCCGATCCGTTGGACAGCAAAAGCGATATCCACCGGCTGTACACCGCCGTATTTTATGACAATCCGGCTTTTTTCTATTTCAGCAGTATTTACAGCCTGGAGGGGACGCAGGAGCAGACAGGCCTGCGGTATAACCGGATCAACCTGCTCTGCACCATGGATGCCGCCACCCGCACACAGGCAATGGCACGTCTGGAGCAGGTAACGGATGAGATCATACGGGATACGCCCGTCGGCGCAGATGATTTTGAAAAGGAGCGCTATCTGCACGACTGTCTTCTGATGCGCTGTTCATACGGAGAAGAATGCCGTGCCGACAGGGAGACGGAGATGGATCCCTACACCGCATATGGAGCGCTTGTCAACGGACACGCTGTGTGCGAAGGCTATTCACGGGGAATGCAATGGTTGCTCTCTGCGGCGAAGATCCCCTGCACACTGGTCACCGGTCGTTCTGTCACAGATGAGGAAGAGCACATGTGGAATGTGGTCACTGTCAACGGAAAGAACTATCATCTGGATGCTACATGGGACGACTACGACAGTGGCCCACGCTACACTTATTTTAATCTGGACAATGCCCATCTTCAGTCATCCCATCAGACGGATGCCGGGCAGACGATCACCGCTACCTGTACTTCTATGGATGACAACTACCACGTACGCAGAGGCACCTATATTACCGGGACAGATCAAGAAGAACTGGCGCAGGCGATCGCCCGCCGGATCAATGCCGGTGAGAATACAGTCGAGCTACGCTTGACGGCGGAGAATTATTCTCTCTGCCTGGCGATACTGAAAAGCCACACCCGTACCTGTCAACTGGTCGATCCGCTCCTTTCCGAGAGAACACTGAATAACTATCAAGTGAAAGCCGATCCCGAAGAATATATACTGTATTTCACTGTTCTATCATACGATTTTTGATCTTGCAATAATTATATTTTGGGTTGTCGTCAAAGCCGATTTTGGTATAATAATTGCGGAGATTATTATGGAAGAAAAATCACGAAAACCCAACAGGTTAAAGGATTTTGATTATTCGGCAAACGGGTATTATTTTATAACGATTTGTACGGCAGAAAAGCGAAAAATATTGTGTAATATCGTAGGTGTCGCAAAAAATAAAGTCATTCAAAATCCTTGTTACAAAGGAATTACATAAACCGATTTTTCAGCGTTCCTTTTACGACCATATTATCCGTGACGAAGGCGATTATCTCCGGATATGGGAATATATTGAAAACAACCCCGCAAAATGGGCGGAAGATAAATATTATACCGAATAAAAAACGGAGGCGGCATTTAAAAGGCCGTCTCCGTAAAATTTTGTGATATTAAGCGGGGCAGTGAGCATCGTCCCCTACGATTTTTAATTAAAAATATCTTTTAAGCAGACCCTCAAATGCTTTGCCGTGACGGGCTTCGTCCTTTGCCATCTCGTGAACCGTATCATGGATCGCATCAAGGTTCTGCGCCTTTGCCATCTTTGCCAGTTCGGTCTTACCGGCGGTCGCACCATTCTCGGCGGCGACACGCATCTCCAGATTCTTCTTGGTGCTGTCGGTCACGACTTCGCCCAACAGCTCCGCAAATTTAGCGGCGTGTTCTGCCTCTTCAAAGGCAGCCTTCTCCCAATACATGGCGATTTCGGGATATCCCTCTCTTGCCGCTACACGGGCCATGGCAAGATACATACCGACCTCGGAGCATTCGCCGTTGAAGTTGGCACGCAGTCCTTCTTTAATCTCCTCCGGAGCATCCTTGGCGATACCGACGACATGCTCGCTTGCCCAGGACAGTTCTTCGTCCTTCACCTCGACAAATTTTTCACCGGGGGCTTTACACAGGGGGCAAACCTCCGGACGGGTGTCGCTTTCCACGATCTCCCCGCAGACGATGCATTTCCATTTTTTCATTTTTTCTTCCTCCCAATTCGTGATACGGAGACATTCTGTTTCTCCTGTTTTCAGCCCCATCGAAAGCGTTCGACCGGACAGAATCATCATCTGTCAGTGGATCGGTTCCGGCGGCAATGTGCACAAATCCCGACAAATTGCAACGTGGAATAAGTGATCTCAAAATCAGTATGCTTTTGCGCCTCTTCCATCAATCCGGCGGGCAATGACACATGATCCATATCCACGATCCTGCCGCATTTCTGACAAATGATGTGGCTGTGCGGCTCGGTGCGCCCGTCAAAGCGTTCCCGTTCCCCGACGATCCCAACCGAAGAGATCATATTCTCCGTTTTCATCTCATTCAAGTTGCGGTAGACTGTGCCAAGGCTCAAATCGGGATGCTGATCTTTTAACTGTCTGTACACCCACTCTGCATCGGGATGAGTGTCCGTTTGCCGAATCAAAGAAAGGATATCTTCCCGCTTTTGGCTGAATCTTTTCATATCAATCCCTTAACGATAATGATTCTTGTTATTATTATAAATAAACCAAACCCGTTTGTCAAGTTTTTTTTCGGAGAAAAACAGTCATCCGGCAGTCAAATAGCCCCCACTTGCAGTATGCGCGTAGGTGCTGTCGGGAGTGATACCGGAAAAAATAGAACCGAGTATGTCCGAAACAAGCGGGATATAGATCTTCTCCTCATAATTCGGCAATTGCCTGCATCCGGCGAACATATTGAAGCTATCGGCAGGAGATACTCCCTTCACGTCCCAGCGATCATTGGACACCAAAATTTGTTTGAGCTTGCTGCAGTTCTCGAACATCGACTCGGTTTTCGTAACTTTGGCGGTATTGAAACTGCACAGATTCAATCCGGTCAATTCAGAACAGTTATAGAACATCTTGCTCATGTTGGTCACGCTATCGGTTTTTATCGAGCCGAAATCAACAGTGGTCAGTGATGTCATATTGGAGAACATCCCGGATGCATTCCCCGGCAATGCCAGTCCTGTTTTGCTCAGAACATATACGATAGTACCGTCCCGATAGGCAACGATACCCTCTGCCATGGCGACCCCATCAGTCAAAGCAGGATGATCCGATGACTTGCCGAACACAATCTGTGTAGGGGATGAGCAAAGCGCCAAAACGGTCTGGCAGAAGCCGGAACCGTCCGGCAGAGTGTAATAGGCGGGAAGGTTTTCCGGTTCCTCATCCGGAACAACGCCGGGGTTGCCTCCCGGCTCATCTGCGGCATATGTACCTCCTGTCCCCAAATCTACCCATCCGGCACTCCGGGGCATCTCTTCATATTCCTCTGGGAACAGCACCGTTTCTTTCTTCGTGTCGTACAGAACGACCCGGTTCTGTTCCGGCATCCAGTAATAAGTGCAGTGGGATAAATTTGCCGAGCGGGGAACGGTAAAACCGCAATCGGCAAGTATAGATTCTGCCGATGTAAATAAAGCGACACCCGTCTTCCCCGCTTCACCGATCTGCAAAGCCTTGTTCATATTCGTGACCGCACTGATATCACGGGAACGATCAGCACTACGGATAACAGAAGTGAATGTCGGAACCAACACCGCCGCCAGAATAGCAATAACGGCGATAACGATAACCAATTCTACAATAGAAAACCCCTGTTTTCGAAATAGATCCGCTTTTTCTTTCATAATCACGACCATCGCTTTCGCCGAACGAAAGCTTCCTTTTCACAGAATTGAGGTCAAGTCGTAAAGGGATGCCTTTGCCGTCAGACAGCACTTGCCAGCCACCGTCCGGAAGACTGTTCCTTTAATCTCTGCCCCACATTAAACTCCGTTCTTAGAAAATTATACCACGCCATTAAGCATTTTACAACAAAAAAAACAAATATATGCAATATTTTTTGTACTTTTGTCAATTATCGGTTTTACCCGACTACGCCACCGTGAAAATGCAGATCAGTTTTATCGGACGGGAGGCAAAGACACCGTCCGTAGTTCTGCCTCGGGCGGCTCAACGGAACACAAGCCGATATAATATCCGTCCACTTGATCAAATACGGAAAAGTACAACCCACTTTCAGAATCGAAATGATTGCCGATCTTCCCATCAGCCGCAAGGCAACAGCGATCAAGCGGCATCTGTGCCCCCACTCCTACCGCCTTGGCATAACTTTCTTTGAGTGTCCATAGGCAAAAAAACAGTTTCTGCCGGGCTTGCTCGGTAGGTTCACAAAAAATGCAGTCCGCCTCCGAGGGGTGAAAGAAACGGCGGGCGATCCGCAGATCTGTTCTTTTGATCTGTTGGATATCACACCCTACCGCACCGTCCGACAAAGCACACAACACCCGTTCTCCACTGTGCGAAAGGCTGAAATTGACCGCCCCGCCTACGAGGTGTGGCTTGCCGTAGGCATCGGTTTCAAAATCAGCCGTATGATAGTCGATCCCCACATCTGTCAATGCGATTTTCAGCAGTGCACCCGCTCCCGCTGACAAGCGCTTAT
>JAZLKY010000144.1:0-5481 GCA_045597885.1 Acutalibacteraceae bacterium
GACTCCCTTCGGCTATATCTGCCGGAATTGTTTGGGTGTCAGACAGATGCCGTAGCCTCACCACGGCGGTGGGGCTGGTTTCGTTTTGCTTTTGCCGTATTCTGCTACATACTATTTTTTTGGAGGAATCATATGTCCCGCAGTAATAATCAGAACGTTGCGACAGAAAAGACTTCCCGTCGCAATATGGGTAACGACACGATAAACAGCACAAAAAAAGCATCCCCAAACGGAAGCAAGAAAACGTTTGGAAAAGGACAGACACAGACAAAGAAAAAAACGGCATCTGTTCCTTCCGCCAAGGAAGAACGGATAAAAAATGACAGGAAGAATACTGTCTCCCGCAGCACTTCACATCGGTCATCTGCATCCAAGACTGTCGAGCGTTCCGGAAAGCGTACGACCGAAAAATTTTTGCCGATCCATTATACCATGCTCGGCGGATTGAATGAGATCGGCAAAAATATGGCTGTATTCGAATACGGCGACGATGCATTTATCATTGATTGCGGTATGACTTTCCCCGATGAAGATTTGTTGGGCGTTGATGTTGTACTACCGGATTTTTCTTATGCATTAAAAATCAAAGATAAAATCCGTGGCATTTTTATTACTCACGGTCATGAGGATCACATCGGTGCTTTGCCATACCTGCTTAAAGAGATGCAGATACCGGTATACGCCGGCAGACTGACCGTTGCTTTGATTGATTTAAAACTAAAAGAACATGGCTTGTCCGGTAAAACCGAATTGAATATTGTCAAATCGGGCAGCGTCATTCGTGTGGGGAAAAATCTGTCAGTGGAATTTGTCAGTGTGAACCATTCGATTCCCGATTCAATGGCGCTGGCGATCAAGACGCCTCTCGGATATGTGGTGCATACCGGCGACTTTAAGATCGACTGCACACCGGTGACCGGTCCGATGATTGATCTTGCCCGCTTCGGTGCACTGGGCAATGAAGGCGTACTGGCTCTGATGGCTGATTCGACTAATGTGGAGAGAAACGGTTACACACCCAGTGAACGGGTAGTAGGTGAAAGCTTCTTCAATCTGTTTCATCGGGCGGAGGGAAAGCGAATTATTGTCGCAACCTTTTCCTCCAATTTAAATCGCATTCAACAGATCATGACCGCTTCTGCCAGAGAAGGACGAAAAGTAGCGGTTTCCGGCAGGAGTATGCTTAATTTTGTTTCTATTGCACAGGAACTGGGGTACATGCATATTCCGGACGGATTACTCATTGATATAGATGAGATCAATCGCTATCCCATGGATAGGATCACTTTGATCACTACCGGCAGTCAGGGTGAACCCATGTCTGCTCTCAGCCGGATGGCTTTTGCGGATCATCGCAAGGTGGTCGTGGGTCCGGATGATTATATCATTATTTCTGCGACGCCTATCCCCGGTAATGAAAAGACAGTTGGAAAGGTTGTCAATGAGCTGATCAAATGCGGCTGTGAAGTTGTATATGAAAAGATGTACGATGTTCATGTTTCCGGACACGCCTGTCAGGAAGAACTGAAAATCATACAGGGATTGACAAAACCGAAATTTTTTATTCCTGTGCACGGTGAACAGAAGCATTTGCAAAAACATGCCGCTTTGGCAAGGTCTATGGGTATGCCGGAACAGAATGTTTTGGTGACGGATATCGGTCGTACGATTGAAATCACACAAAACAAGTTGACTGTGTCCGGTACGGTCACTGCCGGCAGGATACTGGTTGACGGATTGAGCGTCGGTGATGTCGGCAGTATCGTACTTCGTGATCGCAAGCATTTGGCTGAAGATGGCTTGATTGTGGTGGTAGCTACCGTCGATGGTACTTCAGGCTTACTGTTATCCGGTCCGGATGTCGTTTCCAGAGGGTTTGTTTATGTCCGGGAATCGGAATCACTTATGGATGAGATCAAAGAAGAAGCACGGCATATACTTGATGAATGCTGTGCTCATCCCCGTTGCGACTGGATGATGATGAAAACCAGATTGCGTGATGACTTATCCCGCAAACTGTTTCAGAAGACAAAACGCAGTCCGATGATCCTGCCGATTATTATGGAGGCTTGACCGCACCCGCTACAGAAAGGAGTGCCGACAAATGAAAAAGCGATTACACATTTTAGAATGGACACTGATCCTTTTTTGGCTTGTTTTCGCTTTGGCAGGTGTAGCATTGTTTATGCTATACCGTCCATACGGGCTTGCGGCATTTGGTGCGTTGCTCGTGCTATCAGCAGTATTGCCGATTTTATTCGGACAGTACCGTCGCTTCCTGGCGAGATCAATCGGTCGTATTGCCGACTCGATGGACGTTGGTCAACGGCGGGTGCTGGCGGCTTTTCCGATCCCCGCACTGACGGTAACGGGTGAGGGAGAGATCCTGTATCTGAACGAGCGATTCCGTCGGGAATTGGGTGGGGACGACCGTTTGATCGGGCAAAAACTGGAAGCGGTTTTTGAAGGCGTTTTACTCCGAGATCTGAAGAGAATGGGAACTATGGAAATGCCTTTTGGGCAATTTCGTCTTACAGCTTATACAGAATCGTTGCCGGAACAGGAGCTTTACGTTATCTATTTTACAGACACAACAGAGCTGCGAAATGTTGCCACTGCCTATGAAAACAGCCGACCGGGCGTTTTGCTGTTGTATATTGACAACCTGGAAGAAGTGACCAGAACATTACGTGAAAGCGATCGGGCCAGGATCGCCGGTCAGATAGAAGCAATGCTCGAAGAGTGGATATCTTCGCCGGGGGGCATTCTGCGAAAATTCGGCAGTGATCGTTTTATGGCAATTACCGAAAAACAGAATCTTGATAAAATGACAGAAAACCGCTTTGCGATATTGGATAAGGTGCGGGAATCATTTTCTGATCTGGCCTCCGGCGTGACGCTGTCTATCGGTGTCGGGCAGGGTGACACATGGCTATTATGTGAGGAAACTGCTCGGCAGGCATTGGATATGGCTTTGGCAAGAGGCGGTGACCAAGCAGCGATCAAGACGGAAAACGGATATGATTTTTACGGTGGCCGTTCCCGTGGGATCGAACGGCGAGCCAAAGTCCGCTCCCGTGTGATGGCAAGCGCACTATTGAATCTGATCAAAGACAATGATGTCGTTTTGGTTATGGGACACCGTTTATCTGACCTCGATTCGCTTGGCAGTGCCGCCGCATTGGCTGCGGGATGTCGGCGGTGCGGTGTCAGGTCGTATGCTGTTGTTCGCCGTCAAACAACTTTAGCACTCAAGCTGATCGAACGGTATGAGGCGGCAGGAGAGGGCGATCTTTTTATCGAACCGTCTGCCGCATTGGAGATAATGTCCGACCGTGCGCTGTTGATCATTACCGATACGCATACCGTCCCGTTGTTAGAAAGCGGCGATGTCTATGAAAAGGCGGGAACGGTTGCCGTCATTGATCATCACCGAAAGATGGTGAATGCTATCAGCAATACCGCTTTGCTGTATCAAGAACCGGCTTCATCCTCTGCAAGTGAAATGGTCGCAGAGTTATTACAGTATATGGGAGAATCACTCATTTCCCGCTTGGATGCCGAGGCTTTGCTGTCCGGTATGATGTTAGATACCCGAAACTTTGTCCTGCGTACGGGGGTGCGCACCTTTGAAGCGGCGGCATATTTACGCCGTTTAGGCGCGGATACCGTATCAGTAAAGCGATTGTTTTCTGACCAGCTTGAAACCTATCGGACAAAAAGTTCTTTGGTCACTGCGGCGGTATTATTTCACGGAACAGCAATTACGGTATCAGATGAGGAATGCGAGCATATGCGCTTGGCTGCTGCACAGGCGGCTGATGAGATGTTGTCTATTGACGGAACGATGGCATCCTTTGTTGTTTTTCGGATTCATAATGATGTGAACATTTGCGCCCGTTCTTATGGAGAATTTAATGTTCAGTTGATCATGGAAGCGATGGGCGGTGGCGGTCATATGACTATGGCCGGAACCCAATTACAAGGAATAAGCACCGAGGAAGCAAAAAAACAATTGTGTGAAAAAATAACTGACTATATTCAGCAAAACAATATAAAAAAATAGGAGGAAAATGATATGAAAGTAATATTGAAAACAGATGTGAAGGGAAAAGGCAAGGCGGGGGAGCTAGTCTCTGTTTCTGATGGCTATGCAAGAAATTTTTTGTTTCCACGGAATCTCGCAGTTCCTGCAGATGCGCAGGCGATGACGGAATTACGTAACCGGGAGGAATCCGCCCAATATCATGCTAAGAAAGAGAAAGAAGCGGCGATGGAAGCGGCAGAAAAAATCAATGGAAAAGAACTGAAAATCCATGCCAAAGCCGGTTCTGCAGGAAGGTTGTTCGGTTCGGTAACGACTAAAGAAGTGGCGGAAGAAATGGATAAACAGTTAGGAGTCAAGGTAGATAAGCGCAAAATCTCGATGGACGATATAAAATCATTCGGCAGTTATTCTGCTGAAATCAAACTGTTATCCGGTATTAGCGCTAAAGTCACGGTAACGGTTTCCGAATAATATTTCCAGGATAGTGTAATTCAGCATGGAGAGAGGTGTATTTCATGCCGGACAAAAATGATCTTAATAATGATGGATTGGGTTTGCCTTACAGCTTAGAAGCTGAACAATCTGTGCTTGGTGCGGTATTGGTCGATCCGGAGTGTATCACTCAGATCGCTGACCGTCTGAAAGCAGAAGAATTCTATTTGCCGGAGCATCAGTCGATCTACCGTGTAATGTTGAAAAAAATGATTGCCGGAGAGCAGATCGACTTTGTCACAGTTCTCGAAGAACTGAAGTCAGACGGTTATTTTTCAACAGAGGACGGGAAAGCCTATTTACTGAAATTGGCAAATGCCGTTCCTTTCATTTCCAATTTGCCCAATTATATTGCTATCATCCGGGGGAAGTATGACACCCGTCGGTTGATCCGTGCGGCACGGAATATCACCGAAGAAGCTATGGATCCCGCCGCAGAATCCTCCCGTTTGTTAGATTCTGCCGAGCAGCAGATCTATGACATCCGCCAGGGAAGACAAACAGGCGGTTTGATGCCAATCAAGGATGTTTTGGCAAGCAATTATGAGATGTTTAAAAAGTTGACATCTGAAGATCGTGCTATGTATGTTGGAATACCTACCGGTATCTCGGCTTTGGATGATGTCATCAGTGGGCTGAATCGCTCCGATTTGATCATTGTCGGTGCCCGTCCGGGTATGGGTAAAACCAGTTTCGCACTGAATATTGCCCGCAATGTTGCGGTAATACAGAAGCGTACGGTGGCGATCTTTAATCTCGAAATGTCGAGAGAACAGATGGTGAACCGTTTACTGTCTTCCGAAGCCCGTGTGTCCAGCAAAAAACTGCGGGTCGGAAATTTGTCTGCAGAAGAATGGGGAAGGATCTCCGCCGCATCGAGCAGCTTGTGTCAGGCACCGATTTTTTTGGATGACACTGCCAGTATTACTGTTCCGGAAATG
>JAZLKY010000145.1:0-13871 GCA_045597885.1 Acutalibacteraceae bacterium
CCCGATCTTCGTCGGCTGTTGCGTATTCGGCTATAAAGATAAAAGCAGAGCGGGCACCGGCAAACGGTGTACGCTCTGCTTTTCAGTTTTATCCCGTATTACACCACCGTGAATTCTTATATGACAAACCACACCGTCAGCGTGCTTTTCCCGTCCTGTCCCGCCGCCGCATAGTCGGTCAGCACCAGGTCGCCGTCTCGTGTTTTAACTGTCAGGCGCACCTGCTCCCTGTCCTGCGGCTCACACAGCGTATATACGATATCCCCGTTGCCGCTCCGTTCAAATGCGACCGGCTCGCCCGGACGGTAGCGATCGGTTTTTGCGGTATCGGCGGCAAGAACATATCCGCCGTAATTCAAGGTTACTTTTCCGTTGCACAGCTGCTCAATCAACTGCTTTTTCACAGTGAGAGTGACGCTGTCACCATCGTGCCAGACCCCGCCGATAACGGTATATCCGTCCTGCGATCCACTCACTTTCCCGTCTGCAGAAGCCGCAATGAGCGTATAGGCATCACCTGTTGTGATATAGAGTCGGAATCCGTCCCGCTTGATCCGGGTGACGGTGATGCGGTCATTTTCCACTTCGAGATCTGCCGATGCCGTCCGATAACTGCCCGGCATAAGATAATTGATACGGATACCGTCCAGGTACTCCGTCACGCTCATCAACGGTGCCAACGCAAAGCCGGCAGAAGCGATACAGGCGCAACAGCCGAAATAACGCCCGTCGGCAAATTCTTTATATCCGCCGATACCCATTCCCCGCTTGGAATCACACAACGGAGAATAACTGTCAAACAGCAGTCCGGGGACATACCGACCGTAGCAAAACTGCTCATACCCGTTGATATTCAACGCCCCCGCCAGCGCATTGAACGACGCGCGGCAAATGACATCAGTCAACCGTCTTTCTCCCGTGACGGCAAACATCCGGGACAAAAAACGGATCAGCGTAACGGTGACACAGGTCTCCTGCATGATCTTGCCGGTGTATTCGGTCTGACGGACGGCGGAATGATCGAACAGTTCCTCGGTACAGCCGCAGCTGCCGATCACAGTGATATCGGACGACAGCAGTGAATCGGTGAACTTTTTGACCGCCGCAAGGCATGTCTTGTCCCCGGTGACCTCATAATAGGCAAGAACGCCCTCAAAGAAACTCATGGTTTCATATGCTTTCTGTTCGGGAAAAAGATACGGATCAGTCCCGTTCAGCGCATGATCAATCAAATTGCCGTCCCGGCATCCGCCGGTGGAAATGATATATTCCGCAAAGTCAAGATACCGTTTGTCCTCCGTATCCCGATACAGCCGCACGAACGGTTCGAGGATACTGGCGGAATTGACACCGCCCCAGTGCTGCCCCGTTTCCAAAATGCCGAGCTTACCGTCCACACCACCGATCCTGTCCACAATATAGTCGGCA
Organism: Acutalibacteraceae bacterium; assembly: GCA_045597885.1. Classification (GTDB taxonomy): domain Bacteria; phylum Bacillota; class Clostridia; order Oscillospirales; family Acutalibacteraceae; genus UBA5905. The sequence goes on from JAZLKY010000145.1 coordinate 1,429, forward strand.
TGAGCGGTCAAAGCGGTCATAATCTTTTCTTTTCGCTTTTCATCGGGACAAATATCATAATAATGTTGCAGTCCTGTCATCACATATTTGCGTGACCACACATCCCACCCGAAAAACTCCTCATCCGAGCGATAGGTACTGATCCTGCCGGACTCCTCTTGTTTTGCCAGCAGTCCGTCCACAGCCCCGGTCAGTACCTGCATCAGTTTCTCCGAACGGGTGACAGTGTACACAAGACACGCTCCCCGCATCATCTTACCCCAGTATTCTCCCCGCCAGCCGCCGTCCCGGTTGTCGATCCCCGTTCCGAACACACCCACACAGTGTTCCCACAACGAAGTATCCGTCAACTGGCGCTCGGTAATGATATCAAGATAATCTGCCCATACTCCTTTCGGGGTGCATTCAATATATTTCATTTTCATCCTTCCAAATCATCCGCCTTTTTATATCTTCTCCCGCACCAGTTTTTCGAATGCCGCCGCAAACCGCTCGTTGTCCTCTGCCGTGCGTTTGCGTGGACCTTTGAGATGGTGTTTAGTGCTTGCCATGCGTGCCTTTTTCGCCATATACCGCTCATTGAGCATCCCATCAATGTTTTCATCCGTGTAGACTCTGCCGCTCTGATGGATGGGTTTCGCCCCTTTGCCCTGTGCCATCACCGCCACACCGTAGTCCTGCGTGACAACAATATCTCCTGCGACGCAGCGGCTGACCAGAGCAAAATCCACCGCATCCGCCCCCGCGCCGACGGTTACGACTGCGGCATAATCGGAATACAGCACGTGATTGGTGTCACACAGCAGGGTGACCGGCACGGCGTACTGTTTTGCGATGCGTTCCACGATGGCGACAACGGGACAGGCATCGGCATCTACAAAAATATGCATGATCTTCTCCGTTCACGAAACAATCTGTTTGATCCACAGCCCTTTCTTGACAAAAATGTAGCCGAGTACATCCTTGTGGAAATTGATGAACTGACACACCGCAAACAGATACAGGATGGAAACATCGGTGAACCGGCTGAGCGAAAAAGCCAACGGCACCACGATCACCCACATGAAAGCACTGTCGAACAGGAAGGTAATCAGCACCTGCCCGCCGGAACGCAGGGTAAAATAGGCGGCATTGGCGAATGCATCCAACGGCATGGCAAGTGCAGAGATCCACATCAGTTGGGTAGCAAGTGTACGCACTTCATCGGTCGTGTTATAGATCTGCGGGATAAAAATGGCGCAGATCGCATACAGAACGGACGAAACGGCACTAACCATCAGCGAAAACACAATCAGTTTGCGGGAGTCCGCTTTTGCCTGCTCCAGTTTTCCTGCTCCGAGCAGTTGACCGAGCAGGATACCGTTTGCCATTCCCACCGCCATGAATGCCACCGAGAACACATTCCAGAAGGTGGTGGAGATGTTGTTCGCCGCCACCACATCCAGTCCCCGGACGGAATAGCACTGGTTGAGGACGGCAACGCTTGCCGCCCAGACCGTTTCGTTGAGCATCAGTGGTGTCCCCTTGACAAGAATCTGCCCGACCAGTTTTCCCGGCACATGCAGACTGCGGAACGCCCCGATGATGAACGGATTCTTTTGTGCATTGCGCCCTGTCCACAGCGCCACGATCAACAATTCAACAAAGCGGGAGATCACCGTGGCGATGGCGGCACCTTCCACCCCCAGTGCGGGAGCACCGAAGTGACCGAAGATCAGCACATAGTTGAGCGACAGATTCACCCCGACAGCCACCAGTCCCGCCAGCATGGGCAGCATGGAATTGCCGGTTTCCCGCAGGGTGGAAGAATAGACCTGTGTCAACGCGTAGGGAATCAGACCGAACAGGATGACCTGCAGATACCGTTGTCCGTACAGAAGCGATGCCGCCGCATCCGCCGCACTGCCCTTTCCCTGCAAATAGAGGGAGATGAGTGGCTTTCCCCACAAATAGAACAGCGCCATGCACAGCAATGTCAGCAGCGTGCAGAACGCCACTTTGAAGCGGAACGTATCCCGCACGCCCTTGTGATCACCGTTGCCGTAAAACTGTGCGCCGAAAATGCCCGCCCCGGACACTGCGCCGAAAATGCACAGATTGAACACGAAGATGAGGGTGTTGGTCACCGATACCCCGGTCATCTCCACCGTACCGATCTGCCCCACCATTACATTGTCGAGCATACTGACAAAGTTGGTGATAAAATTTTGGATCATGATGGGGAATGTCAGCGTCATCACATTTTTGTAGAACTGTTTATCCCCGAACCATTTGCTTTTCATAAATTTCCCCTCTTAAACACACGCCGTTATCCGAATTTCTTCTTGATTTTTATCTTCAGGTTGAGCAGGACAACCGCCGCCAGCACCATCAGGATTCCGATAACTACCGGCAGATCGGGTACCTCATCGAACACGGCAAATCCGATGATCGCCGCCGTCACCGGCTCGATAGATGCCATGACGGATGCCTTGGAATTGTCCATACCGGTCAGTCCCACCGTGTAGCAGAGGTAGGGCGCAACAGTAGTCACAACGGCATACAGTGCCGACAGTCCCACCAGTCCGAAGCCCATCTCTCCGCAGGCGTTCCCGATGACGGAAAAATCACACAGGAACGCTCCGCCGACGGCGGCAAAAATGAAAGTATAAGCGGTGATGGTCATGGAGTGATATCCCCGCAGCAATGCATACCGCCCGAAGATGCTGTACAATGCATATCCCACACCGGCACCGATACCGAGCAGTATCCCCTGCCAAGTCAGATTGCCACCCCCTGTCAGCACCCCACTGACCAACACACAGCCACCCACCGCCAGTTCAAGTGACACGATCTTACGGCCGGTGATCTTTTCGCCAAACAACGGCATACTGAGCAGCATAACAAAAACAGGAGCGGTATACAGCAATGTCGCCGCCACCGCCATGCTGGATGCCTGGATGGTACGAAAATAGCAATAGTTAAAAAACAGGATGCTCAGCACGCCCGTGCCGAGAAAACACCAGATGTCCTTGAGCCGGATCTTCATCAAAGCGGGATCAATACACAGGGTGATCACCGTCACGATAACCGCCGAAAACACACAACGAATCTCAGAGATCTCCAACGAACCCAATCCCACCGCATTGAACCGGCGGATGAATATCCCGATCGTCCCCCACAGCACCCCGGCGACGATGACCAGTGCCGTGCAGAGACCGGGGGTCAGTTTTTTCTTTTCTCCAGTTTCCACAGAACCCATTTATGTTCCCATCTTTCATTTCCTTATTTTGCGGAATTGTGGCTGGTTTTGCGAAGCAAAATCGCCGCCGCTCCGGTGGCGAAAGCCACAAAACGTCAAGTTTGAAAGAGTTATCTTTCAAACTTTCTTCTTTTTCAGAAAGGGGGCTGTCAAAAAAGACAGCCCCCGTTTTAGGCAACCTCTGACAGCGATGATCAGAAAGTAATCTTCTCAGCGAGATACGCTTTCAGATCTGCGATCTTGACCCGCTCCTGCTGCATGGTATCCCGATCACGCACCGTCACACAGCCATCGGTCTCGGAATCAAAATCGTAGGTGATGCAGAACGGCGTACCGATCTCATCCTCACGGCGATACCGCTTGCCGATAGAACCTGCATCGTCATAGTCCACCATAAAGTCCTTGCACAGCATCTGCTGGATCTCCAGTGCCTTGTCGCCCAGTTTCTTGGATAAGGGCAAAACCGCCGCCTTGAACGGCGCCAGTGCCGGATGCAGACGCAGAACGACACGCACATCGTTCTTTTCGGCATCCACCACCTCTTCGTCATAAGCATCACACAGCACTGCCAGCACACTGCGCTCCACACCCAAAGAGGGCTCTACGACATAGGGAATGTAATGCTCACCGGTCTCCTGATCAAAATAGGTCAGATCCTTACCGGAGGTGTTCTGGTGCTGTGTCAGGTCATAATCGGTACGGTCAGCCACGCCCCACAACTCACCCCAGCCAAAGGGGAACAGAAACTCAAAGTCGGTGGTCGCCTTGGAGTAGAAGCACAGCCCCCCAGGATCGTGATCCCGCAGACGCAGATTCTCGTCTTTCAGACCGATAGACAACAGCCAATCATGGCAGAACTGCCGCCAATAAGAAAACCATTCGAGATCGGTACCGGGCTTGCAGAAAAATTCCAGCTCCATCTGCTCAAATTCCCGCACACGGAAAATGAAGTTGCCGGGCGTGATCTCGTTACGGAAGGATTTACCGATCTGCCCGATGCCGAACGGCAGCTTCCTTCTGGAGGTCCGCTGGACGTTCTTGAAATTGACAAAAATACCCTGAGCAGTCTCCGGCCGGAGATAGACCGTATTCGACGCGTCCTCGGTCACGCCCTGGAAGGTCTTGAACATCAGATTGAACTGACGGATATCGGTAAAGTTGTGCTTGCCGCAGGTCGGGCAGGGAATGTTATGCTCCTCAATGAAATCCTTCATCTCTTCCTGACTGAAAGCATCAATAGGCTTGGGCAGTGCAAATCCGTTCTCCCCGCACCAGTCCTCGATCAGTTTATCAGCCCGGAAGCGCTCGTGGCACTCCCGGCAATCCATCAGAGGATCGGAGAATCCTGCCAGGTGACCGCTCGCCACCCATGTCTGCGGATTCATCAGAATAGCGGCATCCAATCCGACATTATACGGATTTTCCTGCACGAATTTCTTCCACCATGCCCTTTTGATATTATTCTTCAACTCTGCTCCCAAAGGGCCATAGTCCCAGGTATTCGCCAACCCGCCGTAAATTTCCGAGCCAGAAAAAATAAACCCTCTGCCCTTACACAGCGCAACGATCTTATCCATGGTCTTTTCGGTATTATTCATTTCCATTCCTCCACTGTCTTGATTCCCTCCCATTTTAGTATAACCGGATGAAAAAGTCAACCGAATTTCACCAACCTTTCCATCTTTCGGGGAAATAAGCCAATGGATACGGAAATTTGCTTCTGCTTTTTGACAAAATGTTCAAAATTTGGCGTCTGTTTTTAATCCATTTCTACAATTTTGGAAATATAAGTGAAATCGGGGTTGACAAGTCAAAAAGAATAGATTAAAATAAGAAATGATTGAGGTAGGAGTATCTCTGAGCAGAGATACGGTGTCGGAGGGAGAATATGGTCGTGGATGATGCGGCGGTAGCCCGTGCGGCAGCCGGTGATGAGGTCGCCTTTGCCGCTATCACCCAGCAGATGATGCCTCTGATACAGGCACAGATATCCCGTTTCCCATCCTCGGAAGCAGAGCGGCAGGATCTTGAACAGGAGTGTTTGGTGGCACTGCTTTCGGCGGTGCGTTCCTTCCGGGCAGACGGCGGTGCGTTGTTCACCACTTACGCCACCGCCTGTATCCACAACCGTTTGGTCTCCCTTTTCAGACGCAGTGACAGGGAGCATTGGGAACAGTTGGACGGGCAGTTGGAGGTTCCGGATGTCCGAGCATCCGACCCCGCAGATCACGTATTGGCAGAGGACCTGCGGACACATCTGCGGCAACGGCTGACACCTTTGGAATATGCTGTGCTGTTGGAGCGGTTGGAAGACCGTTCATATGAAGAAACAGCCGCCCGTTTGGGGGTAAGCAAGAAGACGGTGGACAACGCCGTCCAGCGTTTGCGGCGCAAGTTCTCCGCAGAAGATTAATTTCGGCAAAAGCGGCATATGGCCGTTTGCAATAGATGCCCAGGTAGCTTAATGCAGAGCGTTGGTAACAAAGGTGTCGGTAAAAGTCCGTCGCAGGGCAGATATTATCCTATCAAAGCGAGGTAACTATCCATGTACGAAGACAAGACGTTAGTATGCAAAGAGTGCGGCAATGAGTTCATCTTTACCGCCGGCGAGCAGGAGTTCTACGCTGAAAAAGGGTTCGTCAACGAGCCTCAGCGCTGCAAGGCCTGCCGTGACGCCCGCAAGAATGCCGGTCGTCCGGAGCGTGAAATGCACGATGCCGTTTGTGCCAACTGCGGCAAGGAATGCAAAGTTCCTTTCAAGCCCCGTGAGGACCGTCCGGTCTATTGCAGCGAGTGCTTCGCCGCTATGAAGGGCGAGAACTGATAGTTTTCCCTGAAGGGGCTGTAAAAACAATGTTTTTACAGCCCCTTCCATTTGCCGGATCAGTCAAGGAGGTTTGCCATGTTGCAATTGATTTTTATTCTTCTCTCCGTTGCGGCAACGGCGTTCGTCTGTCTGTCTGTCTCTTCTCTGTCACTTTGGCTTGCTTTACCGTTGTTCGTCGGATTTATGATCGGATGGGGCTTGCTGTATCTGCTCCTGCTGTGGCTGTACACCCGGTTTTTGCCCCGTCAGGCAGGCGGAAAGGACCATCCCTTTTCCCGTTGGCTGTTGGTGCAAACCATCGCATGGGTTCTCCCCTATTTACGCATGCGGATTAAGACAGAGGGCATAGAGAAGCTGCCGGACGTGCCGTTCCTTCTCGTGGGCAATCACCTGTCCGCATTTGATCCCATGGTCACCATTGTAGCCCTTAAAGATCGAAATATGGCATTCATTTCCAAGCCGGAGAACATGGCTATTCCCTTTGTCGGCAGATGGCTCAGCAGTTGCTCCTACCTGTCCATTGACCGGGATCATCCCCGCAACGCTGTCAAAACAATCCATTCGGCTGCCCGATTCATTACAGAGCGTGGACTGATCATGGGGATCTATCCGGAAGGCACCCGAAGCCGCACAGGCGAACTGCTCCCTTTTCGGGACGGCGCATTCAAAATTGCCACCGTGGCACAGTGTCCGGTGGCAGTGCTGACCGTGCGATATGAAAAACGCCCTCTGTGGGGAAAGACTGCTGTTCTGCAGGTGGTAGGCGTGATGGACGAGGCGTATGTCACCGCCAACCGCACCGCCGCCATCAGTGCGACCGCCCGTCACTGGATGGAAGCACAGGGCGATCCGAAAGAAACCGCCGAATAAAAATCGGAATTTGCAAATATTACGGAAAACTTCGGAAAAACTATTGACAAACACCGATTTTGTGGTAAAATGAATTCCGTTGCAACACAATATTGCGGAATTGTGTAAGGGTAGCACGACAGTCTCTGAATCTGTTTGTCGCGGTTCGAATCCGTGTTCCGCAGCCACACAACGGCGCTTTGCCTTTCGGCAGAGCGCCGTTGTGTCGTTGTCGATCACGGTAGACAGAAGTGCGATGATTATGCCGCAAGGCATAATCAATGGCTTTGGCGGCTGTCCCTTTTCCGTATGCACCGGATCTGCCCCCGCCAACAGCCACGGTTCGAATCCGTGTTCCGCAGCCAAAAAATAACGAAGCAATGCTTCGTTATTTTTTTATCCAAGCCGCAGGCTTGGTATACCGCCTTTGCATATCATCACGGCGTCAGCCGTGCATATTTTTCTGCGGCTTGATGATATACAATCCCTTGCGGAATTGATGACATACAAGGCTTTGCCTTGATTCTTGATTTATTTTCCGAAATGTGATAAACTGTTTTTAAAAGAAGTGATTTTATGGCAAAAAACTATTTGCTCGAATATTCCGAACAGCTTGCAACAGAAACAGATGCTTTGCCGGAATATTAAAGCGCCATCTAATACCCTTTTTCAAATCCGCAAAATTTCAAGTAGCATCTATGCCAATATCCGTGAAGCAAATTACGGGCAGAGCAAACTTGATATGCTTTCAAAATTTGAAATTGCCATCAAGGAATGCAGGGAAACAGAGGGTTGGCTTAAATTGCTTTTCAACTCAAATGATATTGATGAAAACACATATAAAATGCTTAGAAATCTATGCGGTAGGATCCGACGGATGCTCATTGCAAGTTGTAAACCTTTGAAAGATACAAATTAGGATCTGGAGAATGATTTATGTCAGATTATAAAGTGATAAACAAAGAAAACTACTACCGAAAAGGCGTTTTCAGACATTTTTCGGAAGATTGCAAATGTTCAACTTCCATGACTGCGAGGATTGATGTCACGGCGCTTGTAAAACATTCCGAAAAAACAAACACAAAATTTTATATCAATTTTTTGTACCTTCTTTCAAAGGTACTTAATTCCCGTGACGATTACAGGATGGGATACCTGTGGCAAACCGACGAATTGATCTGCTATGATGTGATCCATCCGACACATTATGTTTTTCATGAGGATACGGAGACCTGTACGCCGGTCTATTCGGTATATGACCAAAACTATGAAATATTTTATCAAAAAGCCGCTGACGATATCGAAAAAGCAAAGCAGACGAGAGAATATGGTCTGGATGCGGCAAGTCACCCGAACTGGTTTGATGCTTCCTATATTTCGTGGATCTCTTACGATTCTTTGAATATCGAATTGCCGGACGGGTATTTGTATTTTTCGCCCATTATCAACTGGGGAAGATACAAAAAAGAAAACGGACAGTTTCTTATGCCGGTTACCGTGCGGCTCAATCATGCGATTGCAGACGGATATCTTGTGGCAAATGTATTCAGACTCCTGGAAAAGGAGATCACGGCATTTACCGACCGTTGACTCCCGGTTTATCGAGCGGATATAAACAACTCTGATGCAAACAAGGAAAGGAGATCATTATGGAATATATTATCGACACAGCACAACTGTCCGCCATAAAAAATGTGAGGAGTATTACCCCATCGACGGCGTAACGACAAACCCGACCATCATATCCCGTGAGCGTACAAACTTTACTGCGCTGATCCGTGATATCAGAGATATCATCGGTCCCGACAAAATGTTCCACATTCAGGCAACGGGCGATACTGCCGACAAGATCATCAGAGAGGCCGAAGCACTCAAGGATGCAGTCGGCGGAGATTTTTATGTCAAAATTCCTGTGTCTCCCGAAGGACTCAAGGCAACGATGGCTTTGATCAAAAAAGGCGTAAAGGTCACCATGACGGCGGTCTTCACGCAACAGCAGACACTGATCGCCGCAAAAGCGGGGGCTTCGTATGTTGCTCCGTATGTCAATCGCCTCGATAATATCGTATCGGACGGCGCTCATGTGGTCGGGGAGATCGTAATAACAGAACAATACTAAACAAGATCGCAGGCGGCTCTCATAATGATGCGAACCACCTGCCGTTGCTTTTTACATATTGGATATAGGGACGCCGAAAAAATCGGAAATCAGCGAATGGGGGTGAACACTCGCAAAATCACGGCGTAGCCATGGCAGACTAAAATGTTTGGCATATTATCCGCCGTTAGGCGGTATATCATCCAGGGCGGCTCGCCGCCTTTGCCTATCATCACAGCTTCAGCCGTGCAGGCTCCTTTCCTGTGGCTTGATGAGCTGCGGCACTTCGCACCGATGGACTTCCCCCGTCTTCTGTACTATCTCTAATATCTTCGCAAATAAGAGCTCATTATTGACTTTATACGGAAACGGTGCTACCATACAAATAATTTCATACAAGTTTGATTTAGGAGGTCAAATGAGAAGAGTTTTATCATTTGTACTGGCGCTTACAGTGCTGTTTACGCTTGCGGTCATTCCTGCCGAAGCAAGTTCCCCCGTGGATGATTACATAAACAGTATGTCCCCGAAGCAGAAGATCACCCAGATGTTAATGATGGATTTCAGACAATGGAAATCCGAGGGAGAAGAAACCGCAACAGACTTCACGGTCATGAACGACGAGGTGCGGCAGATCCTCACCGATTACGATTTCGGTGCGGTGGTATGCTATGCCAATAACATCAAGACCACCGAGGGCACCTTTGCACTTACCGCAGCAATGCAGGATGCAGCCACGCAGGACAACGGTATTCCTATGCTGATCGCCACCGATCAGGAGGGCGGCATCGTTTACCGTCTCGGCTCCGGCACGGCACTTCCCGGCAACATGGCGCTCGGTGCGACACGCAACCCCGAATATGCACGGGAAACGGGCAGGATCATCGGCAGTGAGCTGAGTTCGCTCGGCATAAATGTTTCGCTTGCGCCCGTTGTCGATGTCAACAGCAATGCGAACAACCCCGTGATCGGACTGCGCTCATACGGCGATGATGTCGAGACGGTCGGCAACATGGCATCCGAATGCATCGCAGGCATGGCGGAATCCGGTGTCATCGGCTGTGCAAAGCACTTCCCCGGTCACGGCGACACTGCGATCAACAGCAATTACGGTCTGCCATCAGTCGATAAACCGTTGGATGTGCTGATGAACAACGAGCTTGCCCCGTATAAAACGGCGATCGCACAGGGCGTTGACATGATCATGGCTGCGAACATCCTTTACCCGCAACTGGAGCAGGATACGATCCTTTCCGAAAAGACCGGCAAGAACGAGAGTTTGCCCGTCCCCATGTCCGACGACATCATCACGGGACTTTTGAAGGGAACGCTCGGCTTTGAGGGGATCGTCTGCACAGATTCCATGAAAATGGCGGGTATTGCGGACTACTGGGACGAGGTGCAGGCGGCAATCAATGCCATCAATGCCGGCGTAGATCTCATCTGCGTGCCGACAAGCGTTCACAGCAAGGAAGATCTTCCCAAGCTTGATGCCGTCATTAATGGCGTGCTTGCCGCCGTAAACAACGGCGAGATTCCCGCATCCCGGCTGGACGATGCCTGCCGCCGGATACTGACGGTCAAGAAAAACCACGGCATCCTTGATTACGATGCTGCAAGCTTCTCTCTTGCCAAGGCGAAAGCCGTTGTAGGCAGTGCGGAAAACCGAGCCAAGGAACACGAAATGGCGGTAAAGGCGGTCACCGTCATCGAAAACAAAAACAATGCCCTGCCACTCAAAGTCACGGAAAACAGCAAGGTTTTGATGCTTACTCCCTACAACAACGAGCTTGCTCCGCTTGCCATGGGCTGGAACCGTGTAAAGCAGGCGGGACTCATCCCTGCGGGTGCACAGGTCAAGGTAGTGCGCTACGCCAACACCGGCACACCCTACGACATCTCCGATTATCGGGCGGCTCTCGATTGGGCGGACACCGTGCTGATTGATTCGGAGGTCAGTGCATCTTCCTATATTGCAAACAGCGCCTGGATCTATGCCGGCGCACGCTCTCTGTTAGAGTATGCTTCGCAAAACGGCAAAAAGACGGTGGTCATGTCGATTGATCTGCCCTACGATGTTCAGCTTTATCCCGAAGCGGATGCGGTGCTTGCCGTCTATTGCAGTAACGGATCGAATTATGATCCCGAAGAGGTGCTCCGCACCGGCATGACCGATAGCGATATTGCCTGCTGTCCCAACATGATAGCGGGAATCGAGGTCGCATTTGGAGCATTTGGTGCAAGCGGTGTTCTTCCCGTCAACATCCCTGCGTTCGACATGGCAAGCGGAAGTTATAGCGAAAACCTTGCATACGCACGTGGTTACGGACTTTTTTACAATGCGGTCGATAACACGCCCGTGGACAAATCCGAACTTCAGCGCACCGTTTCAGAAGCAAAGAAGCTCGATAGATCAGCATACACAGCCGACACATGGCAAGCGCTCAACAAGGCACTTAAAAATGCAGAAAACGTTCTGCAAGATGCGGATGCCGGTGAGAAGGATGTTCTTGCGGCACTCGGTACATTGCAGTCTGCTGTAAATGCACTCGAAAAAGTGAAAGCCGAACCGACATCTGCACCCGAAAACAAAGCATCTCCCGTTGACGAAAAATCGCCCAATACCGGCGATCCCTTCATTTCAAAGTTCAATGGGATCGGCTGTTCGCCCATGGCTTTATGTGTGATCATCGAAGTTTTCGCTCTCGCCGCAGTGATATATCTCTTTGCCTGCAAAAAGAAAGAAAATTAAACAGTATGGAGCATAATCTTTTACCTAAAAAATGATCGTACAATTTCGTAGTATAATCCCAAAGGGGTTGTTAAAAACGGAAGTTTTTAGCAGCCCCTTTGGGATAGGAAAAAATATTCCAAATGAACGAACCGATGGCGTACATAAGGTACGTCGGGGATAAGGTCCGTTTATAGCCAAATTCCATACCGATCACAACACAGCACTTGCCATCACAACAGATTTTTGTTGCTGTTTGTTTTTTTATGATTGATCCGACATCCGCCGATTTTTACAAAAAAGGACCCGTCTTTTACAAGAAAAGACCTCTTCTTTTGCAAATTCTTGACAATATATACAATAAATGCTACAATGCAAACGATTTTTATTTATATTAAAGGATCATAACGATATTGTAGGTGATGACAATGACAAAAACGATCTCAAAAAACAAAGAAATCTCCGCATTCGGCAGATTTGCGCAGAATATCCGCAAGAACTGGATGTCGATCGTCGGGATCATCCTGCTGGCGATCGTTTTCTCGATCCTTTCCTACATCAAGAACGGTCAGCAGTATTTCATGACCTGGGACAACTGGAAAATGATACTGATCCAGAGCTCCACGGTCACCATCGTTGCGATCGGTCAGTCACTGATCCTCATCACCAAGTCGGATCGTAGCCATGTCGTTCTGTG
>JAZLKY010000146.1:0-2312 GCA_045597885.1 Acutalibacteraceae bacterium
TTCACTATTTTTAAATGAATCATCTATCATTCCATTGTTATGAACCAGTGTGTTTCTAATATTAACCATATCTCTTAAAGAAGATACACAATTCTCGTCCAATTTACCTTTAATATCAATATTTAATGCTTTTTTAAAGTGAACAGCCGCCTTATCAATATTCATAAAATCATTTTTTATATCTTTTTTGATTGTTGAAAACAAATAACTTGATTTAAAAACATTATATTCTAATGACATCATTTCAAAGTAGAAATTTCGTAGAGTCGCCTCAAAAATACAAGTCAAATCTATTAATTCCATATGCTTAATGTCATATTCCATTATTCTTTGCTCATCTTTTGTGTATTTTGATTCTAAAGCATTTAATCCAGCACTATGAACTGCTTGCATCCGAAGCAAAGAACTTAATTGAAAAAACACATTTTCAACAGCTGATCTTTTTCCACAACGAGTGCAATATTGATGCGATAATAAACTTTGGCAACTTTCTCTGGTGATGACGATTTCTATATTTCCACAATAAGGACAAAATACCTGTATTATTTTGATTTTCTTGCGTCGTGCAGATTTGATAAAAGAATTTATATCTTGTTTCTTCAGACCGTTATTCTTACAATATAGTTTATATTCACTATAATATTTAATCAGCATAAATGAACCTTGCTTTTCATTAAAACGACTAATAAAACTTTCATCAACCAAATGATATATATCTGTTGGGCGGTCTAAATACTTTTTTATACTTATCGACAATAAAATCACCTTCTAGCCTTAACATTAATTATACATTTTTCCGAATTTTTAATCAAGTGTTATTATTAATGTTAAATAGCTCACCTTATCGTAATACTTTATATCTCTACGCCAACCTTCTACGCCAAAATGATTTTTTTAATTTTCTGCACATATATATAAAGTCAAGCACCATGCGGACTGCACGGTGCTTGTTACTTTAGTGTCGAACTACTTTTCTCTGCATAAATGTTGTGAAAATTGGCGTAGTAACTGGCGTAGTAGAGGCATTTTTCACTTTCAAAAAGTGCCGTAAACCCGCTTGGTTACTGGATTTTTGCTATGTCCGTCACTCTATCGGCTTCATTGTCGGGAACAGCAAAACATCCCGGATGGACGGAGAATCGGTAAGCAGCATGACTAAGCGGTCGATGCCGAAACCGAGGCCGCCTGTGGGGGGCATACCGTATTCCATGGCGGTAATATAGTCATAATCCACCGCCGCCTTGGTATGGGGATCTTCTGCCCGCTTGGCGGCGACCTGCCGTTCGAACCGCTCTTTTTGGTCAAGCGGATCGTTCAGTTCGCTGAAAGCGTTGCCGTATTCAGTGCAGTTGATGAAATACTCGAACCGCTCGGTGAAGCGGGGATCATCCGGCTTACGCTTTGCCAGGGGGCTGTTCTCCACCGGATAGTCATAAATGAAGGTGGGCTGAATCAACTTGTCCTCTACAAAGGCGTCGAACATTTCCGCCAGCACCGTACCCTTGGTGGCATCTTCGGGGACTTCCACATGATTCGCTTTGGCGCATGCACGGGCATCCTCGTCAGTCTGCCAGTCGTTATAGTCACAGCCGGAATACTTTTTGACTGCTTCGACCATGGTCAGCCGCTCCCAGTGTCCCATATCAATGGAGATACCTTGATAGTTAATGACTTTATTGCCGCAGATCTTCTCCGCCAGCATGGAATACAGTTCCTCCACCAGATCCATCATCCCATGATAATCGGTAAAAGCCTGATACAACTCGATAGTGGTGAATTCCGGGTTGTGTTTGGTGTCCATTCCCTCATTACGGAAAATGCGCCCCACCTCGTATACCCGATGCATCCCGCCGACGATCAGCCGCTTGAGATACAATTCGGTCTCAATGCGCAGATACAGTTCCATATCCAGCGTATTGTGATGCGTGATAAAAGGACGGGCGGCAGCGCCGATCTCCAACGGCACCAAAATGGGGGTATCCACCTCTAAAAATCCCTTGCCGTCCAAATACGCCCGGATCTCTTTGAGGATGCGGGAACGTTTGATGAAGGTATCCTTTACTTCCGGATTGACGATCAGGTCAAGATACCGTTGCCGGTAGCGGGTGTCGGTATCTCTCAACCCATGATACTTCTCCGGCAGAGGAAGCAGTGACTTGCTGAGCAGGATGATGCCGGTAGCATGGATGGAGATTTCCCCTGTTTTCGTCCGGAATACCCACCCTTCGACACCTATGATATCCCCGATATCCCATTTTTTGAATCCAGCATATGCCTCTTCTCCGACATCGTTCCGGCTGACATAGATCTGG
>JAZLKY010000147.1:0-1030 GCA_045597885.1 Acutalibacteraceae bacterium
CGGGATCCTTTCACTGGATTTTGACGGTGACGCCATGAAAGACTGTCGCTATACCTTATCCCTGTCAGACGATAACAAGACAATGAAACTGCGCGGGGGCGAAGGGACAAGCGGCGGTGTATACCAACTGACACGGCAAGAATGAAAGGGAGTAATCAGCACATGAAAAAGTTTATCGAGTCCGTTGACGTGTTTCACGGTTGCGACAACAGCGATCCGCCGGAGCCTGCCGGGATCCCCGCCACTTGGCATCCGATCAAGCCGTTGACCGGCAACACCCATCCGGGTGCCACTCTGCCGTTTGGCAAATACTCTGTCTGTGCCTACAGTGCCGGCTATACCAGTGGCTACGGCATCAATATGGCAAACAGCACCGCCGCCGCCATCGCCACGCAGGCATCTTCTATGCGTATCAAGGGATTTGCTCATTTTCAGAACAGTGGGACGGGAGCGATCGGCATGTATTACAATTATGCCGTCATCACTCCCTATCGGCAGAACAGGGCAACGGACTATGCCATGGCGGACGAGACCGCCGCACCGGGATACTATGCTGTCACCCTCTCGGAGGAAGGGATTCGGTGCGAGTTGACCGTCTCTCCGTATGCCGCCTATCACCGTTATTCTTTCCCGCAGGACGGCGGGCACATCAGCATCGACTTCTCTAATGACGGTCTGTATGGAGAAACGCCGAGTTGGCTGCGTGGAGAGGCGAAGGAGTTGACCGTCACCCGTACCGATGGGCAAACACTGTGCGCCGATGTGATCCTGCAGGGAGTCCGGTTGTATTTTACCGTCTCCTTTGAGGGAAACGGCAGATTGGATGAGACGGGGGTCTACTGCCTGCCGGAGCCTGGAACAGTTGTGGTACGGGTATCGGTTTCTGCCGTCGATGCTGACACCTCTGCTAAAGAGAACGGCAGTGCCGTTGCTTCGTTTGACGAGGTCCGGCAACAGGCTGCCGGGCAATGGGAGCAGTATCTTTCCGCCATTGATATTGAGACCGACAACGAGCAGGAACGAAAGTTAT
>JAZLKY010000148.1:0-1511 GCA_045597885.1 Acutalibacteraceae bacterium
ACAACAATGGACGCTTCTCCACGCCGAATGCGTTTCCACTCATCCATGCGCACTCCGATGGACAGACTGCTGTGCAATACCGCCACCGCACTGCCGTAGCGGCGGATAAACAACTCCGTCACCTGCGGCGTAAGAGAGATCTCCGGGACAAGAACGATCACCTGCCGCCCGTCTTCCAGCACCCGGTCGATCAGTTCCATATATACAGCTGTCTTCCCACTGCCGGTGACACCGTAAAGCAGTGCTCCAGCGGCGTCTCCCTTTTGATATAGGGACAGCAGCCTCAAAAATGCGGCTTGCTGGGTTTGACTCAACGGTGTCGGCGGCAGGGGCGCATGGCTCATCCCATTGCCGGGAGAGCGTATGACCTCTGCATCGTATACCGTGACCGATCCCTTCTTCTGCAGAGCCGAGATCACCGCCTGTGTCACACCGGTAAAGTAACACACTTCCTTGACGGAGGCGGCACCGACATCGGCTAACAGTGAGAGGACGGCACGCTGTTTTTCTGTCAGCTTAGTCTCCTCATCCGGCATGCATGCCAAACGGACCGTGCGGACAGTAGCATCCGTCGAATGGCGGAACGCTTCCTCCCCTCTGACAAGTACACCCATCTCCAACAGGTGCGATAATGCCAACGCCGTCGGGGGCATATCCAGTTTTTTAAGTAGGGCATCCTGTCCGATACCACCGGGGAAGCGGCGCACCGCCGCCAACAATTGTTGCTCGTTTGGCGTCAAGGCTTCAAGCTTGTCAGGCGAGACATCCGCCGCCGGATACAGGACCGCCCGCATTTTCATAGAAAGTCCCACCGGCAGCATAGCACGGACAGCATCGAACAATGAGCAAAACGTCCGATCCTGCATAAAGCGCAACAGCTCCAGCATCTCACCGTTAAACAGTGGTTCACTGTCGAGGCACTCGCTGACCGACTTCAATTTTTGCCCGGTCTGCGCCGCAGACACTGCCAGAACGATCCCCTGCCGCAGTCGGTTGCCCCCTCCGAACGGAACCAGCACACGCAATCCCGGTGCAGGTTCGCCCAAATCCGCACGCCACTGATAGGAATACGGCTTGTCATAAGAAAAGGCTGCCCCGTCAACGGCGACCTCGACCGTGATCCCGGTATTATCCGACATAGGACCTTCCTCCGCCGGACCGATCAACCGTGATCGGGAACGATTATTGAGCAATCACCGCTGCGGAAGTCGGCGATAGCCAAACTGACCGGCTTTTCGATGATGATCTCCTTGGCAGCCTGGGCTTCCTCTGCAATCTGACGGGCTCTTTTGGCAACCCCGATCACCACCGCATACCGGCTGTTCTCGCCCTTCAATTCTTCAATATCAATCGGTGCTACCCTCTCCATAACCTCCGACACAAAATTTTATATGTTCATGATGCAAGGCTACTGCAACAATGATGTCATTGATCTGATGTACCGCTTTTTCCAGCTCGTCATTAATCACAACATAACGGTAATGGGAAGACTGTCCCATTTCGTCGGTTGC
>JAZLKY010000149.1:0-2475 GCA_045597885.1 Acutalibacteraceae bacterium
CGGTGTGCTGACCATTTCCGGCAACGGCGATATCCCCGATTTTGCAGCCGGTAATGCTGCACCGTGGTACGGATATAACCCTTATATTAAGTCTGTTGTGTTTGCACCCGGTGTCGGCAAGATCGGCAATTATGCTTTCGGAAGCAAAAACTATACATCCTTGACCAGCGTTGATTTCGGAACGACCGGTGCTATCGGGCAGTATGCGTTCACTCAGTCGGCGATCGAGTCGGTCAAGACCTCTCCCAATTGTGTTACCATTAATAATTACGCCTTCTATGGCTGCACGAATCTGAAGACGGTCGACCTGTCTGGCACGGCAAGGACGATCATGGACTATGCCTTTAGTGGTTGTTCTGCTCTTACGTCGTTGGCAGGGACGGGTAGTGTGAAGTATGTCCAACCGTATGCTTTCTATGGATGCAAGGCGTTGAGACAGGTTATCGAATTGCCGAATGTCGCAGGCTTCGAAGCACGTTGCTTCAGCTCGTCCGGCATTACGGGGCTGGTGCTTGGCAATGCACTGACCAAGATCTCCGACGAAGCCTTGATGGGCTGCTCGAATTTGACGTCAGTCACCTTCGGTACCGGCATCAAGACGATCGGTAAATCTGCTTTCAGTGCTTGTTTATCCCTTGAGACGATAGTGATCCCGAACACGGTCACTACGATCCTTACCAATGCCTTTGACGGCTGTACGAATTTGAAGAGCGTCACCCTGCCGAGCGGATTGACCGTACTGAACGGCAATATGTTCGTCAACTGCACGAGCCTAAAGACGGTCGTACTGCCGACTAACATTGAAGAGATCGGAGATCTTGCTTTCCGTGGCTCCGGTTTGGTTTCCATCGTGATCCCGGATACGGTGAAGACGATCGGGAAGAATGCCTTCCGTGAGTGTGCCAATTTGGAGTCGGTGACCTTCGGTACCGGGTTGGAGACGATCAGTGAGCGGGCATTCGATGGATGCGAATCTTTGACGAGCGTTGATCTGAGCGGCACACAGTTGCAAATCATCAATAAGTATGCGTTCCTGTTCTGCTCCGCTCTGGAGGAAGTGCTTCTTCCCAACACCCTTACCCAGATGGATCTGGGTACATTCGAGAGCTGTGAAAGCCTGACCGAGCTCAACTGCGGCACCGGCTTGGCAGTGCTTCAGGACTGCGTGTTCGCCCACTGCACCAACTTGGCTACCATAACCGTTCCCAAGACGGTGAAGACGACGAAATCCTCTTACAAGTTCTGCGATGCAACGATCATTCAGTTGTGATCGCCAGCCTACGGCAATGCGTAATAGCAAACTGCAAAGAAGCCACATAAGACAAGCCGATCGTCCCCACCGGCGTACAACGGCACGGTAAGGGACGATCGGTGAAGGAAGTCATATTTTGACGGTTGTGGGGCATGTTGACAGTCTGCGGGGCTGTTAGAAAACGAAGGTTTTCTAACAGCCCCTGTTTTGTGAGAAGACAACCTTCGGCAATGCCGGAGGTTGTGATTGGTGAATTGAACCGCCAACTGTCAAAAATAAAACTTTCTGTTCCCTTCCCTTCTAAAAAGGTTGAAAATAGCATTTCGGTGTGGTATGATACAAAAAAACCGTTTGTCGTCGGTCGATACCGGCGAACGGGAGAACAGTGAGGATCAGCTATGGATCGGATCGCCAGTTTTCAGATTGATCACCTTCGTTTAGAACCCGGACTGTATGTGTCCCGACGGGATACACGGGATGGGGTGACAGTGACTACTTTTGATCTCAGGCTCACCGCCCCTAATCGGGAGCCGGTGGTAGATATGCCTGCATTGCATACTATCGAACATTTAGGGGCTACTTTTCTTCGTAACAGTGAGCAAAAAAATGATATCGTCTATTTTGGACCGATGGGATGCCGTACAGGATGCTATCTGCTGATGTTTGGTCAGCAAGAACCGGAGGATATTCTCGATCTCATAGTGGCGATGTGCCATTTTATTCTCGACTTTGACGGGGATATTCCCGGTGCAGAGCCGGAACAATGTGGGAATTATCGGGAGCAAAATCTGCCGATGGCAAAGTATTATATCGGTCGTTACAAAGAACTGCTGTTGCTCAACCGCAATTTCACCTACCCGGAATAGAGAAAGACAGACGGTCAATAGTATTTTTCGATAAATTTAATGAGCGGTGTATTGTCATCCAATCCGTGAGGATGATGATCGCACCCCGGCTTGAGGATCAGTTCTATGGGTGCTCCTCTATCCTTATATTTATCATAGAGCAGTTTTCCGTTTTCGACAAAGGGTACGATACCGTCGGAATCGCCGCAGATGAGAAACACCGGGATGCCGGCATTGATCACTTCGTCGATACGGTCAAGTGGATGATTACGGTATCCAAGCAGGTCGGAAACGGTCATGCCGATGGCGTTTTTCATTTCTTCATACATTCCACCGTGACCGACACCGAGATCGCAGGGACAACTGAGCAGATTGATC
>JAZLKY010000150.1:0-3584 GCA_045597885.1 Acutalibacteraceae bacterium
GATACCGATAAAAACGGATACAGTAACATGGGCTATGTACAGTAATATCCCGGCTTTGGCATTGCCCAGCAGTCCGCTTCCCACTGTGCTGAGGATAAACCCCGGCCCGGCATTGACGCAGAAGCAAATCATTCGCTCTGCCTGCTCTTTTGTGATGCGTCCATCCTGTAAAAGGGTGCTGATTGCTACGGCTCCCGATGGGTAACCGCCCAAAAGGCTCATCATCACGGCGGGGATACAGCACGTCGGCAGACCGAACAGCCAGCCGAGCGGACGAAATGCGGGGATATCTTTTTGACACAACGGTGATCCGGCAACAGTGCCTGCAAGGATCATGAAGGGATAAAGAGTGGGTATAACCGTCTCGGAACACACCGACAGCCCCTGCCGTATACCGTTTGCCAAGGCGAACGGCCATCGGATAAAACAAAAGCCGACTAAAATGACGGCACCGATCTGTACGAGGATACCGATCTTTTTACGGTTGAAATAATACAGCATCATACTATGTCACCCTCCTATGACGGCATATTTATATGCGATGCTGTCAAGGTATATACACCGTCGCACAATGCATAAAATGCAGAGATGAGGTGATGGGTATGAAAAAAACACATTTGCTCAGTTCCCAAAAAGAACGTCTGCGGGAATTCTCGGCAGGCGCACTCGGAATGGATTCTTTTTTGGAAATAGAAGGAAACCGCCGTATCGTATTGACCGGATGCCGCAGTGTGGCGGCATATACGGAAGAAATGATCTGTTTGCTGACGGCGGGCGGAAAGATCGCATTTTTCGGGACCGGTCTTCAGCTTGACTGCCTGTCGGCTGATGAAGCGTTGGTGACCGGTTGCTTACAGCGCATTGAGTTTGAGGGAAAGTAAGGGGGACATTATGACTTTGGTATCGGTTCTTCGGTATTTTTCCGGATGGGTGACGGTGCAAACAGAAGGAGGATACCCCGAAAAAATGCTCAATCGGTTGACGGCAGAGCATATTCCCGTATGGCGGGTTCGCCGCAAGAAGGAAAAAATGTATTTTTGCTGTTTTGCCGGGGATTATTGCCGACTGAGGACCCCTTCACGCCGTGCGTATGTCCGTATGCGAGTATCCAAAAAACATGGATTTCCTTTTTGGATACACCGCTATCGCAGACGGAAGGGGTTGTTGGCTGCCGCTATACTATATGCGCTTATCTTATTTCTACTGGCACCGAGAATATGGGTCATTCAGGTGAACGGAAATACAGATACACCGGAAAGTGTTATATTAGAACAGGCGGCACTGTTCGGTGTGCAAATCGGTTCCCGAATGGATCGGATCGCGATCAAGGAACTTGAAATCAGTGGCCTTGACCGTCTTCCGTCATTATCATGGATCACGGTCAATCCAACCGGGTGTATCGCTCAAATCGACGTGTCTGAGCGAAAGCCCACCCCGTTAGTACGTGACTTGTCGGTTCCTTCGGATCTGGTGGCATTGCGGGACGGAAAAATTCTCTCGGTGCTGGTTCCGGGGGGCGATCTGACTGTGCAGGTCGGGGAAGCCGTTTCTGCCGGTACGGTTCTGGCTACCGGTCGACGGGTGACCGAGCAGGGAGAAAAGCTGTACCGTTCTTATGGGGAGGTGATGGCACAGACGGAACGGCAGATCACCATAACTGTTCCACTTCTGTATGTGCGAACTGTTTTGAGCGGTAAAGCGGTTTGCCGTCCAACAGTCAATTTTTTGGGATGGCAAATACCGTTGTTTTGCCCGTTAGAGGATGAGACACTTACCGAAACGAAGACGGTATCGCATTTTCTGACATCCGGAGAGAGCGTGTTGCCACTGGGAGTTACCGTCGACTATGTCGTAGGCACCGATCAGGTCGTGACAGCTCGTTCAAGGGAACAGGCAAGATCGTTGGCTGAAAAACAGTTAAAGCAACAGGAAAAAATCCTTTTTTCCGAAGCGGATGTACGGGAGACATCCCGCTCGGAGCGAATAATGGGTAGATCATTGCTCTTGACAGCGCACTACAGTTGTATTGAAAATATCGCTGTTGAAGTGCCAATTTCGGCAAGGACGGAAGACATTGTGAAAAACGATTGAGAAATTTTGTTGAAAATTACAAATGACATTTTTTAGTTTTTGTGATACAATATACATGGGTATATTTGCAAAAAGGCTTTTTGCATACGGTAATGGTAATACTAAATGGACGTGAGGAAGTTATTGCTATCGAACAGAATATCAATTTGGAACGGATGGAACAGGCGGTATCCCTGTTTGGCAGTTTT
This sequence comes from Acutalibacteraceae bacterium, assembly GCA_045597885.1. Lineage (GTDB taxonomy): Bacteria > Bacillota > Clostridia > Oscillospirales > Acutalibacteraceae > UBA5905. The sequence goes on from JAZLKY010000150.1 coordinate 2,280, forward strand.
GATACCAATGTACGACTGGTCGAACAGGAATTTAATGTAAAGGTACTGGCAAGGGGGACAGATATCCGCATCAGTGGTGAGCCGGAGGATGTTTCCCGTGCTTCTAAGGCGATTGACGGACTGCTGCAACTGATCAACCGTGGCGAACAGCTAAACGATCAGAATGTACGGTATGTGCTTATGTTGGTCCGCGAAGGGGCGGCGGATGCCATCCCTCAGTTATCCTCCGACAGTATCTGCGTTACTTCCAAGGGGAAACCGGTGAAGCCAAAAACGCTTGGTCAGAAGAAATATGTTGATGCCATCGGGAATAACACGGTTACACTGGGCATCGGACCCGCCGGAACAGGAAAGACCTATTTGGCTGTCGCTATGGCGGTCAGAGCATTCCGGGCTAAAGAGGTGAACCGGATCATTCTTACCCGTCCGGCGGTAGAGGCGGGAGAAAGACTTGGCTTTCTCCCTGGCGATCTGCAGAGTAAAGTTGATCCTTATCTTCGCCCACTGTACGATGCGCTGTTTGATATGCTGGGAGCGGAAACCTATCAGCGCTATCTGGAGCGGGGGGATATCGAGATCGCACCGCTCGCCTACATGCGTGGACGAACCTTAGACGACAGCTTTATTATTCTCGATGAAGCACAGAACACCACTCCCGAACAGATGAAGATGTTCCTTACCCGGTTGGGCTTCAACTCCCGTATGGTTGTCACCGGCGATGTGACACAGATTGATCTGCCGGACGGACGTCAGAGTGGATTGCGGCAGGTCATGCGTGTGCTTAAAGGTGTAGAGGATATCGCCATATGTCAGTTTAGTGAAAAGGATGTTGTCCGACATCAGTTGGTCCAACGCATTATTGCAGCCTATGAAAAATATGAACAGCGTTCCCATCAGGGAAAAACGGAAGAAAGGCAGGGAAAATGGCATGGACAAAATCAAGGTAAACATTGAAAATAAGCAGAAAACGGTCAAAATACCGACAGGAATACGGTTGTTGATCCGCAGATGCTGTCATGCTGTGCTGGAAATGGAGTGCTTTGACGGTTCTGCCGAGGTTGACGTTTCACTCGTCAACAACGATCAGATCCACCGGATCAATCTGGAACAGAGGAATGTTGATATGCCGACAGATGTGCTGTCATTCCCGTTGGGCGATAATGGACAGTTCGACTGCAATCCCGCCACCGGTGCCGCTATGCTGGGCGATATTGTGATCTCTTTGGAGCGTGCGCAGGCACAGGCGGAGGAATACGGTCATTCTTTCCAACGGGAGGTGGGCTATCTTACCGTCCATTCCATGCT
>JAZLKY010000151.1:0-2533 GCA_045597885.1 Acutalibacteraceae bacterium
CGCATTCCAAAGAGGAAACCGGCAAAAGCGCCGAACAAGCCACAGCCGACGGCGATCGGGTTCGACTCCATTCGGCTATAGTACAGAAAGGACGGGTTTGCTATGGAAGACGGCGGGATTTTTCGTTCGGCGTTCAGAGGATTCAACAAGGCAGACGTACTGGGCTACATTGATCAGATCACCGGGGAATGGGAAACTGAACGGCAGGAACTGGCTACGACCACGTCCGACATTCGGAAGGAGTGCCAGCAAGCGGTAGCCCAACGGGACAGTCTGCAGTCAACGGCGGATGAACTGCGGGAACAGAACCGGTCACTTCTGTCGAAACTGGAAGAGACAGACAGCCGGGTGGAAGCCCTTTCCGGTCAATTAACAGCCGCCGCCGACTCTATCCGAAGACTGGAAGAGGAAAAAGCCAAACTGACAGAATCACTGTCGGCGGCTGAGGCAGAAAATCGGGCACTGCACGGACAATTGACATCGGCCGAGGAAAAATGCCGTGTTGCCACGACAGAGATGATGGCGGCAGAAGAGCATCTGCAAACAAGAGAAAGTGAGCTCAATGACCGCAACCGTCAACTGACGGATATGGAGAGCTGCTTGGAACGATATGAGGCGATACTGGGGCAAACGGACGGGATAGGACAGCACATGGACGGTATTGTCCGCCCGTTCATGGAGGAAAGCCATGTGTGTACCGATCAGACATTGGAACGGGTATCGACGGCACTCGGAGCGGCGTTGGAACAGTTGGGAGAACTACGCACCTCCGTGGACGGACAACGGGGCACGCTCCGTGAGAAGAAGCAGACAGCCGATGCCCGTTTGGCAGATCGGCTGAACGAATGGATGACACAGGCTCGTGAAGCCGCTGAGCAGGCGGCAGAGCGAGTTACCCGGTTTTTTCGCTGATCCGCCTGCCCGGAAAAAGGAGACTCCTGTCCGGGGGATGAAAGGCGGCGGTAAGACGCTCTCAAAGTCGGCACCGACGAAGCGTACCGGCTGGCTTAAACAGATAGAGGAGTGGTTATTACGCAGTTGATCCGTGTTGACACAGCGACCTTGCGACAGTATACCCCCCGGCTTCATGCGGGAGATAAACTGCTGTTGTCCGGGACGGTGTATACCGCCCGTGATGCGGCACATAAGCGCCTGATGGCACTGATGGACGAAGGGAAGCCACTGCCCTTCCCGTTGAAGGACAGCGTGATCTATTACTGCGGCTCTACCCCCGCCCCGGACGGAAAGCCTATCGGGGCGTGCGGTCCGACCACCTCCGGGCGGATGGATCCTTTTGCCCCCCGGCTGTACGATGCGGGTGTTTGCGCTACCGTCGGCAAGGGACGGCGGGATGCTGCTGTCTGCGATGCCATCCGGCGCAACAGTGCCGTTTATCTGTGCGCCATTGGCGGTGCCGGCGCTCTGGCGGCGGGGCATATCAGCTCCTGCGAGGTCATCGCCTTTGATGATTTGGGTTGCGAAGCGATCAAGAGACTGGTCTTTACGGATTTTCCACTGTTTGTGGCTGAGGATTGTCACGGCGGCAGTTTATTTCGCTAATTTTTTATAAAAAGGAGTAATCTACTATGGCAGAACTGAAGTATGAAATCGTGAAAGAATGCGGTGTAATGTCTCAATCCCCCTCCGGATGGACAAAGGAGTTGAATTTGGTCAGTTGGAATGATCGGGCTCCGAAATACGATATCCGGGAGTGGGCACCCGATCACGCTAAGATGGGGAAAGGGGTAACCATTTCCGCCGATGAGATCATCCTGTTGCGTGATCTGCTCAACGAACTGGATCTGTGACGGGAGGGGACTCCATGTTTTTGATTGAAATACTGAAGTCGATCGTACAGGGTATCGTGCAGGGGGTGACCGAGTGGTTGCCGGTGAGCAGTACCGCCCATATCCTGCTGCTTGATTCGGTGTGGAAAATGAACGCCGGAGAAAGATTCTTCGATATGTTCAAGATCGTCATTCAGGTCGGTTCCATTCTGGCGGTGGTAGTGCTGTATTTTCGCACCCTCAACCCTTTCGCTCCGTCCAAGACGAAAGCGGAAAAAACCGGCACATGGGTGCTGTGGCTGAAGATCCTCATCGCCAGCATCCCGGCGGCGATCGTCGGACTGGCACTGGACGGTTTCATTGATGAGGTCGAGCGGCAGACAGTGGGACGTGTCATCATCGCCGCCGCACTGATCGTGTACGGTATCGCTTTCATCATCATGGAAAAAGCGGGCAAAAGCCGCCATGCATCACAGGTCGACACCCTCGAAAAAGTATCATACAAACGGGCGCTCGGTATCGGCGTGTTCCAGATGCTGGCACTCATCCCCGGCACGTCCCGCTCCGGCTCGACCATTTTGGGTGCTACCCTGCTCGGAACATCCCGGACGGTGGCGGCGGAGTTTTCGTTCTTCATGGCGATCCCGGTGATGCTGGGTGCCAGTGGGCTCAAAGCCTTCAAATACTTCCTGCTCGATGGCTACACATTCAACGCCGAACAGTGGATCCTGCTGGCGGTGGCAACG
>JAZLKY010000152.1:0-4083 GCA_045597885.1 Acutalibacteraceae bacterium
TGGCAGAAACGCTTCAGGTAATCTTTGAGGCGATGCTCCGTGGCGTTGAGTTCCTGCCGGTTGATCTGTATAAATCTCATTGGTACCGCTTCACCATGGAGGACGGTAAGATCCGTATGCCTTTTACAGCCATTGCAGGTCTCGGAGAAGCCGCTGCCCGTAATATGCATCAGTCTGCCGACCTCAATGATCCGTATATTTCGGTCGATGATCTGGTGAACAGGACCGGCATCACCAAGGCGGTGGTGCAGTCACTGCGTGACCTCAATGTGCTGGATGGCATTCCGGAAACCAGCCAGATGACGTTTTTCTGACCGTTTCTCAGTTGACAATCGTCTGTTCTCTTGTTAAAATATAGATGTTCGGAAAGGAATCAAAATGACTTATTCATTTTTTGCCATGCTCTCTCGGATGAAGAATATTCACCGTTGGTCACTGATGCGGAATACCCGACAGGAAAATATAGCGGAACACTCTCACGAGGTGGCTGTGCTGGCGCATGCCCTTGCCCTGATGACGAACCGATATTACGGCGGTGACGTCGATGTACAAAAGTGTGCGCTGCTGGCGGTTTATCACGATGTGCCGGAGATACTGACGGGCGATATGCCTACCCCGGTCAAATATTATAATCCCTCTATCCGGGATGCCTACCGCCAGGTAGAAGAGGCGGCTTGCGGCAAATTGCTGTCCACCCTGCCTGAAGAGCTGCGGGAGGATTTCCACCTGCTGTTGACAGAGAACGGTGCTACCGACGAAGAAAGGCGCATCGTCAAAGCGGCGGATAAGCTTTCTGCCCTGACCAAGTGTATTGAGGAAACCGGACAGGGCAACCGTGAATTTGCCAGTGCCCGAAGGCCGCCCGAGGACGCCATACGGGCAATGCATTTGCCGGCGGCTGATGGCTTTTTGGAGCAGTATATCCCGGCGTATGAACTGGCGCTGGATGATCAGTGAACACCGGTTGGCAAATATCATAGCGGAGGAAACATGAAAACGCACTTTTTCCGTTCTTACCGAGGAACGGCGCTCGCCTGTTATCTCAGTAGTTTTTGTCAGGCGATCATTGTCAATCTCATTCCGTTGTTTTTTGCGACCTTTCAACGGGAATATGCCATATCATTCGAAAAGATCGGTCTGATGATCACCGTCAGTTTCTTGATCCAGATCGGGGTGGATCTGACCGCAACAAGGCTTGGGGAAAGGCTTCGCTTCCGGACGGGTTGTATTGTGGCTCATCTTTTTTCTGTATGCGGATTGGTTTGTATGAGCATCCTGCCCGACCGCTTTTCCGATCCGTACACCGGGATCATGACGGCACAGGTGCTGGCTTCTGTCGGTGCGGGATTGATCGAGGTGTTGGTCAGCCCTATCATGGAGGCGATCCCCGAACGGCATACTGCCGGTTCGTTGAGCTTGATGCATTCCTTTTACTGTTGGGGTGTGGTGGCGGTATCGCTGCTGTCGGTTGTCTTTTTTCACTTCGTAGGGATCGGACAATGGCGGCTGTTACTGTTGGCATGGTCATTTGTTCCGGCACTGACAGCCATTCTGTTTTGTGTTGCTCCCATGCCGCCGCAAAAGTCTGTCGAAGAAGAGAAGGCTTATCCGCTTCGACGGTTGTTTTCTACCCGCCTGCTGTGGATACTGATGATATTGATGGTTTGCGCCGGCGCCTGTGAATTGTCCATTTCTCAATGGGCATCGCTGTTCGCTGAGGTGGGGTTGGGCGTACCGAAGGCGGTGGGAGATATCCTTGGGCCGTGTGCCTTTGCTCTTATGATGGGGTGTTCCCGTTTGTATTACGGTAAGCACGGTGAGACCATTGATCTGCGCCGGGCGTTGTTGCTCAGCAGTGCCGGGGTTCTGGCGGGATATCTGTTGATCGTGCTGTCACCGTCGCCTTCGATTTCGTTTGCCGGAGTTGCGCTGACCGGGCTTTCGGTTGGGTTGCTATGGCCGGGTATTTTGAGTTTGTCAGCATCTTCTTTTCCCCACGGTGGGAATTCACTGTTTGCGCTGTTAGCATTCTGCGGAGATGTCGGCTGTTCTGCCGGTCCGGGTATCGTGGGTGCAGTATCCGATGTACTCAACCGGGACGGTTCTTCCGCCATGAACGCTCTTAAGATGGGTATTGCTGTATCTGCGGTGTTCTCTGCGGTGCTGTTAATAGGTGCTGTTGCTTTATTGTTTGATAAAAAGAAACAATCGTTTAAGTAAAAACGGAGGGATTAGGATTGTATCGGATAATAACAAAAGAAAAATTGAACCCGACGGTTTCCCGTATCACAGTGGAAGCCCCGGCGATCGCCAAGAAGGCACAGCCCGGACAGTTCATCATCCTGCGAGTCGATGATGACGGCGAAAGGATTCCGCTCACCGTTGCGGATTATGATCGGTCAACGGGAACGGTGACGGTGATCTATCAGATCGTCGGCGCCACTACGAAAAAACTGGATGCTTTAAACGAAGGGGATTCACTGCACGATTTTGTCGGTCCGCTCGGTAAGCCGACAGAAACAGAAGGCTTGAAAAAAGTGGCAGTTATAGGTGGGGGAGTCGGTTGCGCCATCGCTTACCCCATTGCCAAAAAGTTACATGAGCAGGGAACGGTGGTACATTCTGTTGTCGGTTTCCGCAATAGTGATTTGATTATCCTCAAAAAGGAATTTATGACGGTCAGTGATCGCTATGTCGTTATGACAGATGACGGATCCGACGGACAAAAGGGGCTGGTCACCGATGCCTTGAAGTCTTTGATCGAAAGCGGCGAACAGTATGATGAAGTGATCGCTATCGGCCCGTTGATCATGATGAAGTTTGTTGCCAAACTGACAAAAGAGTACGGGATCAAGACGGTCGTCAGTATGAATCCCATTATGATCGACGGCACGGGAATGTGCGGCGGCTGTCGGCTGACCGTTGGCGGTGAAACAAAATTTGCGTGCGTAGACGGTCCCGATTTCGATGGTCATTTGGTGGATTTTGATGAAACCATGCAGCGCAGTGCTATGTATCGTGATTTTGAGAAGAAAGCCTATGAGGAATCCTGTCATTTGTTTGGCGGCGTGTAAGTGAAACGGAAAGGAACAGATATATCATGCCCAATATGTCATTAACAAAGAATAAGATGCCGATGCAGGAGGCAACGGTTCGCCGTCATAATTTTTCGGAAGTTACGACCGGTTATTCTGCTGAGCAAGCGGTGGACGAAGCTAAGCGGTGTCTCCACTGTAAAAACAAGCCCTGTGCCGGAGGATGCCCTGTACAGATTGATATTCCCGCCTTTATTGCTTTGGTCGCTGACGGTGACTTCGAAGGAGCGTACGGTATTATTTCCCGCCAAAGTTCTTTGCCGGCGGTGTGCGGTCGTGTCTGTCCGCAGGAGACACAGTGTGAACAGCATTGTGTGCGTGGGATCAAGGGAGAACCGGTGGCTATCGGCAGATTGGAACGGTTTGTTGCCGATTGGCACAACAGTCATCCGTCACCGTTGACGCAAAAGTCTGTTCCAAATGGGCATAAAGTGGCGGTGATCGGTTCGGGCCCTTCCGGACTTGCCTGTGCTGGTGATCTTGTGAAAAAAGGATATGCCGTCACCCTGTATGAAGCACTGCATTTGGCGGGTGGTGTTTTGGTATACGGGATACCGGAGTTCCGTTTGCCCAAAAAAATCGTTGAGAACGAGATCAATACTCTTCGGCAGCTCGGAGTGAAAATAGAGACCAATATGGTGATCGGCAAAGTGCTCAGTATAGATGAGCTGATGGATAATGAGGGGTACGAAGCCGTCTTTATCGGTTCCGGTGCCGGTCTTCCTCGGTTCATGAGGATACCCGGTGAGAATCTGAACGGTGTCTATTCTGCCAATGAGTTTTTGACCAGAGTAAATTTGATGAAAGCTTATCGTGAAGACAGCAGTACACCGATCATGCACGCCCGCCGTGTGGCGGTGGTCGGCGGCGGCAATGTTGCCATGGATGCCGCACGTTGCGCCATCCGACTGGGAGCGGACAGCGTCACAGTGGTATACAGGCGTTCTGAAGCGGAATTGCCTGCCAGAAAAGAAGAGGTTGAACACGC
>JAZLKY010000153.1:0-3268 GCA_045597885.1 Acutalibacteraceae bacterium
AGAAACTTACTATGGTTTTGGCTTTGGTACTGGTTGCTGTTCTTTCCGTGACAGGTACGTTGGCTTACATGACCTACAAGTCTGACACCGTCACCAACACCTTCGTTGTCGGTAATCTGTTTGAGCCCGAAGATCCCGAAGATCCGCAGGATCCTACGCCTGATGACGGCCCGTTCGTTCTGTACGAGCACAAGGCAACGCAGAATCCCGATACCGGCTTGTACACGCTTGGCAACGATGAGGTGAAGAATAACACCTACACCATCATGCCCGGTGTTGACCTTCCCAAGGATCCGTTTGTCCGTTCGGATATCAAGTTTGCTACGAACTCCTATGTCTTCATCGAAGTGGTGAACAAACTGGATACGAGCATCCTCACTGCGACGGTTGATACGAACAACTGGACTTTGGTGGCAGGTGCCACACCGAAGACCGAGGGCGGTGCTGTATACACCCTGAAGAGCGGTGTCGTTGCTGCTGAGACTAAGTTGGCGACGACTTCCATTCTGTCGGGCAACAAGGTTGCGGTAAAGAATGTCGATAACTTCGACAGTGTTACCGATCCCGGCACGATCACCTTCTCTGCTTTTGCTTGCCAGCAGGCTGGTTTCACCTCTGCTGCTGATGCATGGGCAAAGGTGTTTGCTCCGGCATCCACCTGATCTTGCGTCTGAACCAAAAAATATTCCGTTGTCGGTGATCCGGCAACGGAATATTTTTTGTCCCCGGCGGCAGAATATGGTTTGTTGCTATTGACAAACTGATATGCAGGTGGTATAATTACTGACGATCTTTAAAGCGATCCAGTGAGGTCGGCAAGAGAAACAGAACCGGGCTATCCGGGCGGCGTGTACTGCCCCGGATGGATTATTGTGTGTTGATGACCTTGCCGTACCCGGCGAGGTTTTTTATGTTTCGATACCGTAGAGAAAGGGATGATCTGCAGTATGTCGATCACGGTGATCAAGGGGAAAGAAATACCGTCATTTTCTCCTGCTGTTTCTTCTTTTTTTTCTCCTGCCGATGATTCCCGTGAATATACTGTTTTTCCCGGTTTTTGCGATGTGCATGTGCATTTTCGTGAGCCGGGTTTTTCGTATAAGGAAACGATCGCAAGCGGTTGCGCGGCGGCGGCACACGGCGGCTATACGGCGGTGTGTACGATGCCGAATCTTCGCCCGGTGCCGGACAGCCTTGAACACCTGCGGGAGCAGGAAGAACTGATTCGAACCGGGGCGATCGTTGCCGTGTACCCTTATGGGGCGATCACGGTCGGACAGCAGGGAGAAGAATTGGCGGATCTTTCCGCCATGGCACGGCGGGTGATCGCCTTTTCAGATGATGGGAAGGGCGTACAGTCCGAATCCCTGATGCGGCAGGCGATGGAACAGGCAAAAAAAGCGGGCAGGCTGATCGTCGCTCACTGCGAGGACAATTCATTGTTGGCGGGGGGCTACATCCACGAGGGAGATTATGCCGCCGCTCACGGTCACCCCGGCATTTGCTCAGAAAGCGAATGGGGACCGATCGCCCGTGATCTGCGGCTAGCGGAGGAGACGGGGTGCGGCTATCATGTGTGCCACATCTCGACGAAGGAGAGCGTGGCACTCATCCGGGAAGCAAAATCCCGTGGGGTGGATGTCACTTGTGAAACGGCACCGCATTATTTGACACTGGATGACAGCGATCTGCAGGAAGACGGCAGGTTCAAGATGAATCCCCCTCTGCGAAGCCGGGAAGACCGGCTGGCATTGCTGGAGGGAATAGCAGACGGGACGGTCGATATGATCGCTACTGACCACGCCCCGCACAGCGAATTGGAAAAGGCGGGCGGACTGGCAGACAGCGCTTTCGGTGTGGTAGGATTGGAGACGGCTTTCCCGGTTTTGTATACCAAACTGGTCAAGCCGGGCATCCTGTCACTGAAGCGGCTGACGGAGCTGCTGGCGATCGCTCCGAGACGGCGGTTCGGTATCCCGTTTGATAACAGTTTCAGTGTGTGGGATCTTCAGGACAGTTATACCGTCGATCCGACACGGTTCCGTTCCCGTGGGCGGGCAACGCCCTTTGCGGGGGATACAGTCTTCGGTCACTGTCGGATGACCGTCTTTGACGATACTGTTGTATATTCTGAATAGGGGGCATTATCATGGCAAAGAGAACAGATGTTAAGAAGGTGCTGATCATCGGATCGGGACCGATCGTGATCGGACAGGCGGCGGAGTTTGATTATGCTGGGACACAGGCGTGCCTGGCGCTCAAAGAGGAGGGGTATGAGGTCGTTCTGTGCAACTCCAACCCTGCCACCATTATGACAGATACCGCCATAGCGGACAAGGTGTATATGGAACCGCTTACATTGGAGTATGTGGCGAAGATCCTGCGGTATGAGCGCCCGGATGCCATCGTCCCCGGTATCGGCGGACAGACCGGATTGAACCTTGCCATGCAACTGGAAAAGAAAGGTATCCTGCGGGAATGCGGCGTAGAGCTGCTCGGCACGTCCAGTGAGAGTATCGAACGGGCGGAGGATCGGGAATTGTTCAAGGAGATGTGTGAATCCATCGGTGAACCGGTCATTCCTTCGGAGATCACCTATGATCTGGAGCAGGCGAAAGCGGCGGCACAGCACATCGGCTATCCGGTCGTGTTGCGTCCGGCTTTCACCCTTGGCGGTACCGGCGGCGGCTTTGCGGAGAACGAGGCGGAGTTGGTGGAGATCGGCACCAATGCTTTCAAATTGTCGCCGGTCCATCAAGTGCTGATTGAAAAGAGCGTCAAGGGCTATAAGGAGATCGAATTTGAGGTGATGCGGGATTCCAACGATCACGCCATTACGATCTGCGGCATGGAAAATGTCGATCCCGTCGGCGTCCACACCGGCGATTCCATCGTGGTCGCCCCCATCCTGTCGCTCAACGACCATGATCTGAAAATGCTCAACGACAGCGCCATCAAGATCATCCGTGAACTGAAGATCGAGGGCGGTTGCAATGTGCAGTTTGCACTCGATCCGAACAGTAGCCGGTATTATCTTATTGAGGTCAATCCCCGTGTTTCCCGTTCTTCCGCTCTGGCATCCAAGGCGAGCGGCTATCCGATCGCCAGAGTGACTGCCAAGATCGCCCTCGGTATGGCACTGGAGGATATTCCGGTGGCGGGCGGTACGGCGGCGACCGAGCCGAGTCTCGATTATATCGTCGCCAAATTCCCCCGGTTCCCGTTTGACAAGTTCCCCACCGCCCCCAATACCCTCGGCACGCAGATG
>JAZLKY010000154.1:0-2609 GCA_045597885.1 Acutalibacteraceae bacterium
CGCCGTGGCAGCCGCCGCCGCCGCCGTGGAAGCCGCCGCCGCCGCCGTGGAAGCCGCCGCCACCGCCGTGGAAGCCGCCGCCACGAAACCCGCCGCCACCGAAAAAGAGCGGGAAGAACGTAATGCCTCTGCGCCGGGACATCACCGTGAGCACGGCGAAAAACAGAAAGACGATCAGTGGCAGGACTGCCGTAAACAATTCGCTGTTATCCTCCGGCATCGGTTCGGGCAGAGGTTGATCAACGCCCTCCATGCCGTATTCGACATACACTACATTGAGGATCGCTATATAGGTGTCGGTCAGCCGGGCAGACCATGCTTCCTCGTCCCCGTACCACGGGACAAGGTAGGTGTCAAGGATGCGTCCCGCCTTGGAATCGTTGAGTGCGCCTTCCAATCCGCCGCCGACCTCAATACGGGAATGCGGTCCGTCGGTGCAGAATAACAGCAGTATCCCGTTGTCCGCATCCTTGTCTCCGATGCCCCATTCCCGTGCAAGACCTATGCTGTAGTCTTCCAGTGATTTGCCGTGCAGGTCATCCACCACGGTCAGCACTACCTGGGCGGTGGTCGCTTCCTGCAGGGCGACACCCGCAGAATAGATCTCCTGTTCATCCTCTGCCGATAGCACCGAAGCAAAATCGTTGACAAAAAAGCGGTCGGTTGCGGACGGATAGGAGAAGGCTTCGCCGCATCCGGATGCCGCCAGCATCAGTGGCAATAACAGCAATATGGCGGAAATTCGTAAAAAAATGTGTTTCATGTTTGATCAAAAACTCACTTCAGGCACCTGCTGTGCATTGTCGGACGCCTCAAAATAGTCCACTCTGTCAAAACCGAAGATCCCCGCCAGGATGTTTTTCGGGAACCGACGGATGGCGGCATTGTATTCTTTGGCGGATTCGTTATAGTCGTTGCGGGCTTGTGCGATGCGGTTTTCCGTTCCCGCCAATTCATCCTGCAGTGCCACATATTGAGCACTGGCTTTGAGATCGGGATACGCCTCGGTCACCGCATTCACCCACACAGAGATCGCCTTGTCGAGCTGTTCGCTCGCCTGTGCCTGCTCGGTGGCCTTCTGCGCTTTTCCCACGGCGGCGCGGGCTTCTGTCACCGCCGTCAGTGTCGACTGTTCATAGTCAGAATAACCCTTGACGGTGGCGACAAAGTTCGGGATCAGATCCGCCCGCCGTTGTAACTGCGTCTGAATGGTGGCTTGATTGCCCTCTACCGATGTCTGCATATTCACCAGTCCGTTATATCCGCCGGCGATGATGGCAACGATCAGAATGATTGCCGCCACGACGATCCCCACCGTGATCCATGTTTTCTTTTTCATTTGGTAAAACCTCACTTTCCAATGCTTTTCTCCATTTTACCGTTTTTTTCACATTCTGTCAAGAAAAGGGGTTTCTTTTCCGGCAGAATGTGGTACAATATAGATATATTCTGATCAACGAAAGGTCGTGCCGCTATGGATATTGCAATCATTACCGGTGCTTCTGCCGGATTGGGACGGGATTTTTTTCACAGTGTCGTCCGTCGGTATCCTGCACTGGATGAAGTATGGCTGATCGCCCGACGGGAAGACCGGCTCAAAGAACTGGCGGCGGACAGCCCTGTGCCGGTACGGGCGGTGCCACTGGATCTGTCCCGGTCGGACAGTTTTGTGACATTGGAAGATCTGCTGTCACAGGAAAAGCCGCATGTCCGCATCCTCATCAACAATGCCGGCATGGGCATCCTCGCCCCGGTGGCGGACAGTGACCGGCAGGCGCAGACGCATATGGTGGAGCTCAACTGCTGTGGGCTGACCGCCGTGATGTGCGCCGTCCTGCCCTATATGAGCAGGGGAAGCTTTGCGGTCAATGTGGCAAGCATCGCCGCCTTCGCTCCCACCGCCCGCATGACAGTGTATTCTTCCACCAAGGCGTATGTGTTGAGTTTTTCCCGTGGATTGCGGGAGGAACTCAAATCGGCGGGCATCAATGTGCTGGCGGTATGCCCCGGACCGATGCGTACGGAATTTCTGGATGTAGCGGGCATCACCGGTAAATCCAAAACATTCGAAAAACTGCCGTATTGCCGTTCCAACAAGGTGGCAGACCGTGCGGTCGTGTTGGCGGCAAAGGGACACGGTGTCTATACCCCACTGCTTTTCTTCAAATTCTATCGCTTTGCCGCCAAGCTCCTGCCGCACGCCCTCGTGATGAAATGGTGCAAGACCTGAAGCACCCGGTCATGCACACTCCTCGGTGGGGACATTTAACTGTTTGAGGGCTTGTTCCCGCTCCTCACCATCTAAAAAGACACTGGCGTAGATGACTTCCCATACTTTATCGTTGTTGGTGATTTCAACACATCCCATGACGGACAACTCCTTTGCGCTTTCTTTATCTATAGTATCTCATGATATGTGTACAATAATCAGTATAATGATGGGAAATTTCAAATCATGCCGATGAATTATTTTGCCCGCAATCGGTTTTGCGGGACGAAACTGAATGCTACTTGACATATGACAAGTAGTTGGTGATAATATCAGTGAGAAGGAATGAATAGCTGATTGTAAAAATCAAGCAGATAATGTTACAAACTGTAGGGAACGG
>JAZLKY010000155.1:0-2702 GCA_045597885.1 Acutalibacteraceae bacterium
CGCATGGACAGGGAAAAAGGTATCCATCCCGCCGGACAAGGAGCAGTTTGATGCGCTGTTGCTCGAACGGGTAAAGACATCCTCGTTCCACCCGGAGACGATCCATGTGGAGATCGACGGAGAGTATCAAGCCCGTTGGAATGTGAACTGGTAAATACTATTATTTTCTTTACAGAAAGGAATGTTGGTTATGGAAAAGGTACGAATGGGGATCATCGGTATCGGTAACATGGGTGGCGGTCACGCCAAAAGTTTGGCGGACGGCAAATGCCCGGAGATCGAACTGACGGCTGTCTGCGACATCAAGCCCTCCCGCCTGGAGTGGGCGAAGGAGAATCTGCCGGAGACAGTGGCACAGTTTGACGATGCCATCGCCATGCTGGAGAGTGGTCTGATTGATGCGGTCATCGTGGCGGTACCGCACTATTTCCATCCGCAGTATGTGATGGAGGCGATGAAGCACCACATCCATGTCATGTGTGAAAAGCCCGCCGGTGTGTATACTAAACAGGTGCGGGAGATGAACGCAATGGCTGAAAAGTGCGACACCACCTTCGCCATGATGTTCAATCAGCGTACCAACTGCGTTTACCGCAAACTCAAAGAGATCGTCGACAGTGGCGAGATGGGCGAACTGCGCCGTGCCAACTGGATCATCACCAACTGGTACCGTGCCCAGTGCTATTATGACTCCGGCGACTGGCGTGCGACCTGGTCCGGCGAGGGCGGCGGCGTTCTGCTCAACCAGTGCCCCCACCAGCTCGATCTGTTCCAGTGGATCTGCGGGATGCCGAATAAGGTGGAAGCCAAATTGCATTTCGGCAAATGGCATGATATCGAGGTAGAAGACGATGTGACCGCTTATTTTGAGTATCCCAACGGGGCGACCGGCGTATTTATCACCACCACCGGCGATGCGCCCGGTTCCAACCGTCTGGAACTGACGATGGACGGCGGTAAACTGGTGGTGGAAAATGACAAACTCTATCAGTGGAAACTGGAAGCCCCCGTTTCCGTCTTCACCAAGACGGCGACCGGTAATTTCCAGCATCCCGCCACCGAATTCACCGAGGTGGAGACCGATGGTGAAAATCCCCAGCACAATGGGGTGCTCAATGCTTTTGCGGCACACATCCTGCACGGTACACCGCTCGTTGCCAACGGCGTGGAGGGTATCCGTGGCTTGACCTTGTCCAACGCCATGCATCTGTCCTCTTTCCTCGGTCATGCGGTGGAGATCCCGTTCGATGAGGATCTCTATTATGAAGAACTGATGAAACGGGTGGCGACCTCCCGCCGTAAAGAGAATGTGGTGGAGAGCTTTGCCGACACTTCCGACAGTTATGCCGGGGCAAAATAAAACAGATCCGACATATATTACGCAGGGACTACAGCACTGAAAATGCTGTAGTCCCTGTTTTTATATTCATAACAAAAATAGGATCGGTATCATTCTTTTTGACACCTGCAATGCCTTGAATGCATACGCTGACCGTAAGACGGGGGAGTGGGATAGTATGGGAACAGACAGACGGCTTTGCGATCTTCAGCCGGGAGAGACAGCCTATGTGATCGCTGTGGAAGGGGCTGACACCATATATCGGCGGATGCTGGATATCGGATTAGTGCTGGGAGCGGCAGTCACCTGTGTGGGGCGCAGTCCCGGCGGAGATCCTGCCGCATACGGTATTGGCGGAGCGATCATTGCAATACGGGACAGCGAAAGCGCCCGTATCAGGATCACCGGGAAAGAGGAGGTGTCAGTATGAACCAACGGACAGTGATGCCGGTGATCGCACTGGCAGGTAATCCTAATGTGGGGAAAAGCACCATATTCAATGCATTGACCGGAATGCGTCAGCACACCGGAAACTGGCCGGGAAAGACTGTTGCCGTTACACAGGGAACAACGGTGGTGGACGGCACGGAGGTAACACTGGTGGATATTCCGGGTACATATTCGCTGGCGGCTCATTCTGCTGAGGAGGAAGTGGCAAGAGATTATTTGTGCACCGAGAATCCGTCGGCGGTGATCGTGGTGTGCGATGCCACTTGTCTGGAGCGGAATCTCAATTTGGTATTGCAGGTGATGGAGATCGGGCTTCCGGTGACGGTGTGTGTCAATCTGTTGGATGAAGCGCACCGAAAAAGGATCACAGTAGACATCCACAAGCTCGAAGAACGGTTGGGCGTGCCGGTCGTCGGCACTTCTGCCCGGAACAAAAAGACACTGGCGGTGCTTGCCCGCCGTGCCTTGGAAACGGCACGGCAAAACAGTCAGCAGGTATACCCTGCCTGTCCACGCTATCCGGCGCCCATCGAGCAAACAGTGGTGGAGCTACAAACTTGTCTTGAGCCGTTCTGTGTCGGTCGCTGTTCATCCCGTTGGCTGGCATTGCGGCTACTTGAACAGGAGGAAGGGCTGGAAAATACACTTAAAGAGCGGTGGCACATTGGCTTCTCTGCCTTGACATGTGTGCAAAAAGCCCGAAAAGACCTTGCTGTTTTCGTCTCTTTGCCGGCATACCGTGAACTGACGGTAACAACGCTTGTCCATACCGCTTGCGGTTATGCCACCGAAGCGGTGCAGCAGGAGTCGGGAGCGGACAGCACCGATCGGCGTTTGGATTCGATCCTCACCGGGCGTGTATGGGGCTACCCGATGATGCTGATCCTGCTGGCGGGTATCTTTTGGCTTACCA
>JAZLKY010000156.1:0-5815 GCA_045597885.1 Acutalibacteraceae bacterium
TGATGAGCATTTAGCGGTGGCAAAGCAGATGGCGATCGAAAGCTGCGTTTTGCTCAAAAATGACGGGAACGCCCTGCCGTTTGTCCCCGGCACGGAAACGGTGGCGGTGATCGGGCCGTTTATCGACAGCACCGATGTCAAGGGCAGTTGGGTGCATACCAAATACCGAGAATATAACACCGATACGATCCGCACGGAGCTGCTGCGTCAATACCCGGCCGGGCATTTTCTGTTTGAACACGGCTGTTCGGTGTTGGGAAAAGAAGATATCCACGACGGAACACCGCAAGTCTTGCTTCCGTTCTGCGACGAGGAACATCGGGAGCAGGATATCGCCCGTGCAGTGGCGGCGGCGGCAAAAGCCGACCGGGTGCTGCTGACACTTGGTGAATGTTCGCCGATGTTTGGAGAGAATCGCTCCCGCAACAACATCGGTCTGCCGGCGATACAGATGGAACTGTTCCGCCGTATCCGGCAAGTCAATCCTCATATTACAGTCCTGCTGTATAATGGCAGACCACTCGATCTGACCGCTATTCAGGAGGCGGAAGCGATCCTCGATGTGTGGTATTTGGGTAGCAAAATGGCAGAGGCGGTGGTCGATCTGCTGTATGGCAAGGCATGTCCGTCCGGCAAACTGACCATGACCTTCCCCCGCAGTGCGGCACAGATCCCCATTTACTACGGGTGGTTACCGACATCCAATCATTCGAATGTCAAACTGCATGAGGAACGGATTGATTTTCCGATCGAGCCGTTGTACCCGTTCGGCTATGGCTTGTCCTATACCACCTTTTCTTATGAAAAGCCGCACGTATCTTCGGATGTCATGAAAAGCGGCGAAACACTGACGGTGACGGCGCAGGTGACCAACACCGGTACGGTGGATGCGACCGAAACGGTGCAGTTGTATATCCGGGATATGAATGCGCAGGTCATCCGCCCCGCCAAAGAACTGCGGGGATTCCAACGGGTATTCATCCGGGCAGGGGAGACCGCCGATGTATCCTTCACGCTGACGGAGGAGGCACTCAAGTATTGGAATCTGTCAATGGAATACGCCGCCGATCCCGGTGAATTCCGGGTATATGTTTCCCCGGACAGCAACGTGACGGCGGCGCAGGAGGTATCTTTTCGGTTTGAAAAATAACCAAGGTCTTATACGTCTGCTTTTTTTGCTTTTCTGATCGCCGTCAGCCGGATCAGATCGTTCCCGTTACAGTCAGTGTGGCGGTGCCGGGTACGGTGACATAGGCACCGGTTGCCGGATCCTGCGAATAGGTGGCAGGGGGGACGGTGATCTGACCGGCGCCGGAGGTGAATTGACCGGTAGCGGTGTCATAGGTGTAGTTGGTGCCGGCAGTCCAGGGAGTACCGTTGAAATCCACTGCCAGATCATTCAGTATCGGATTGAATGTGTCCGTGATCACCGGATTGGAAGTGGCGCCTGCCTCTTCATTGCCATAGTTCAACAGCGTGAAAGTATAGGTCAGCCTGCCATTTTCTGCCACGGTGGTGGGGGAAACGCTCTTGCGGATATCCAGGTTGGCACCGTCTCCGACGAGAATGGTCTCGGCGGCGGTGGCAGGGACGGAGATACCGGCACCGTTGACTGTGGCGGTGTTAGTGACGGTACCTCCCGGCGTGGGAGGAGCAAAGGCTGTTACAGTCGCTTGGTAGATCAGTTGGGCATTGGTGTTGGGGGGAATGGTGATCCCTGTTGCGGTCAGTGGCGGACCGGCAGTGATGTTGGGAGTGGTTTGCAGTTCTCCGCCGATAAACAGCCGGGCAGAATCCGGCACATACTGCAACGGAAAGACAGTGCTTCCGTTAAATTCGTAGCCGCCCAAATCATCGGTGATGGTCATGCCGGTAAGCGCATCGTTACTGCTGTTGACCGAATTGATGACGAAGGTGACGGTGTCGCCGGGACGGTAGTTGGCATCCAGTGCGGTTTTGGTTGTGGAAAGGACTTCGAGTAGTTCACCGGTTGCCACGTTGGAATTCAATGTTCTGCCGTCATAGGTCAATGTGGCTTGATTGGTAAAATAGGTGGGCATAGAAATGGCCTCCTGTATGGAATGTGACGGTCTGACACCGGGCGATGACAGTTCCCGTCCGTTCTCAGTATATGATGCGGTGGGGAGACTTGCCACCGTACAAGCTGTGTTTTTGCGCTGGACAGAAAAAATCGGGTTTTATGCAGTTTCTTTTTTTCTTTTACTTGACAAAACGGTCGTTTGCTGATATAATAACCATCGTTGTGCGATGACTGTTCACCGTGCGGCGAGTCGTGCTGGTTTAGCTCAGTTGGTAGAGCAGCTGATTTGTAATCAGCAGGTCGGGGGTTCAAGTCCGTCAACCAGCTCCAAAAAGCGACGATCTTCTATTGAGGATCGCCGTTTTTTTAATGGTTGTAAATCCACTGGCTCTGCCAATGGATAAAATTTAATCTATACGCAAACCCGCCGCAGCGGAAGGCTCCCCTGTGTAAGGCAATGTCATTAACTTAAGATGGATAATGGAAAATTGCCTGGTTTATTGCGTGTGAAATGCTTGTTTTATCGTAAGATGCCTGCCGGTAATAAGCCCTCCTATGGCTTGGTCAAGGGGCTGTTAAAAAAGTCCGGATCGCAAAAAGGCAGAGAAAGCAAAGATAAACCGTACAAAAGGCGCATTAAGACGAATTTTTCGGTTTCTTTTGGCTTTTCTTAAAAAAATAGGTAAAAAGATTGCCTTCGGCTATAAACGAACCTCACCCTCGACGTACCTTTGTACGCCTTCGGGCAAAGCCAAACCCGTTATATTGCAACGGGTTCGGTTCGTTCATTCCGAACATTTTCCTATCCCCTAAAAAAGGGGCTGTTAAAAAACGAAAGTTTTTTAACAGCCCCAGTCTTCTTACAAAACATGTGCGGTCGCAAACAGCATCGAGTGTTTGCGACCGCACAGTCTTAAAGATCATCTACTGACATCCTTCACGGGATCCGATCCTGTGAGATCATTCTGCTACTGTCAGGTTCGTGACCTGGGTGCTTTGTCCGTCATACCAGTAGAGGAAACCTTCAATATCAATTTTATCGCCGACTTTGAGGTTCTGGACTGCTTGATAAACATCGGTGCTTTCGTTGCAGAGATAATACTCAACATTAAAGGTGTAGGTCTTATCGCCTAATGTAGCATCAAAATACAGATCGGAATCAGAGCCTTCTTCACCGGAGTTGTTGTAGTTGTAGAAAAAGGTATACTCCTGCCCGTCTGACTCATCCTTTTTCGCCACAACGGTCAAACCTTTGAATGAAACGAACTCATTCTGATGTTTGATCAGCTCTTCATCATTACCGAGAAGCTCGGTCGCATCAAAGGCATCGGCAATGTAGTTTCCCTCTTCAATGACCAATGTGGCACCGCCTTCGCCCTGAACAGGTCCGCCGACCTCGATCTCGCCCTCGTAACTCTCTTTCTTGCCGGTCACTTTGACTTTTGTGCCTTTTTCCAGCTTGCCGTAGTCCTCCTGGGAGCAGGCGGCGTTATAGATGAAATAGGCACCGTCTTCGTCAGCAAGATAAAGCGTTGCTTTATCATCCCACCAGGATTGCTTGTTCTGAACATATCCCTCGATAACGACGTCATCGCCATCCTGTGCGGCGATATATTCAGCATAGGTCATAACGCCCTCGCCTTTGCTGTTGCTGTTGCTGTTGTTGGTTTCCTCTGATGCACAGGCGACCAGAGACAATGCCAATAAAACTGCCAGGATCAATGCTAAACACTTTTTCATGACTTTTCTCCTTTTCATTTGATTATCTCTATTATACTTTGTTCTGTGTAGAAGTCAAGTACATTGAGAAAATAATACTACTTTACAATAAAAAAATATTACACCCGGTGTTTTATAAAACTTACTTTTTTGTCGGATCAAGGATCAGATGAAACTGTGATACCATTGTGTCGAACAGGTCATTATAGTAGGCATCGTCTATTGTTTCGTTGTTTCTGGCACTTTTTGTTACCCGCTCAATGAGCTGCAGACCGGCATCCCTAAGGTTGGCTGATCCGTTAAAAACCGGTGTGATAAAGCTATGCTCGACATTGTCAAGCATCAGTTTGGTGGCGTCGATCTTCACGCTGTAGTAGAGATCGTTATCCTGCCCGCCTTTTGAAAGATAATCGGTATATTCCGCAGATTCTCTGGCGAGTGTCGTCACGGGGACATACCCTTCGGTTTGAGCATAAGCTATCTGTACTTCGTTGGTAAGCATATACTGCATGAACAGCCACGATGCCATGACCTGCTGGGGGTCATCTTTTCTGAACAGGCAGAGCGAAGGCCCTTGTGACATCATTTTCGGATCGGAGGTGTCATACTGCGGCACTATCATGACTTTGGTTTCAAAATCCACCAGGCTGTCTTCGCTGATGTCGAGCAGTGGCGCATCACTCCCCATCCAGGTTGAACCGGCGGTGGAATCAATGGCGAAGATGCATTGACCGGCGTTGAGATAGTTGGCGGGATAACCGGAGATCTTAAAGGTGGAAAAGGCACCTGACTTTGCATGGGGAACTATTTCGTTAAGCACTTCTTTGGTCTTATCGTTGAAAACAAGTATCTTGCCGTCATCGGTGGAATAGTCAATGTTTTTCTGCTTCAGCATGGTGATCGCCATATTGTCGGTCGATTTGTAGATGAACGGTATCATAACATTCTGTCCGTTGACCTTGAAATTGCCGGAGGCATCTTTTTCCAATGCTTTTTCGGAGACCTCCCAAATAAAGTCCCAGGTGAGCGTTTCCGGCAGTTGATAGCCGAGCTTTTCCACAAAGTTTTTATTGACATAACATGCTTCGGTTGAACGCATGTAGGGCAATGCGTACGACACGCCGTCAATATAACATTCGTTTAGATAACGCTCGATGATCTGCTCTTTTTTCGGTGAGGAAAACTTGAGCTCACTGCCGCCGAGGCCGAATTTTTCATTTATCATCAGGTCATCAAGCGGCACAACGGTGTTTTCTCCCGTGATATAGGTGGCTATATGATCGGGATAGGTGATACACACATCGGGTGTGGTATGGGTGGGAATGTTGGTAATGACATCGCTGTACATCCTCACATAATCGGTGTATGCCTTGTATTTGACGGTGATGTTGGGATACAGTGCCTGAAAATCCTCAATGGCTTTTTTATAAATAGTGGTCTGTGTTTTGTTGGTATCGTTCTTTGCCCAAAATGTGATTTCATACTGCTTTGAGGTGTCAAAAGTATCCGGGACAGTGAATGTCGGTTTTACTTTTTGAGCATTGTTGTCGGTGTTTTCTGATTTTTTTCCGTGACAACCGGCGACCGCAAAGCAAAACAGACACAGACTTAAAAGCAGGCAAACGGCTTTGCGAAAGTTTTTCATCCTTTTGTTCCTCCTCTCGAAACGCCTGACATGATTTTTTTTCGGAATAGGATAAATATGATGATTAACGGGACGGAGATGGCAACAACGGCTGCCATCATAGCCGGTATATTTTCTCTGCCGAATCCGTTTTCCCGTATTTCCTGGATCCCGTTCGATACGAGATAGTAATTCGGATCGTCGGTGATCAATCGCGGCCATACATAAGAATTCCAGCATTCGATCATTTTGAGTATCGTTACGGTGATCAGTGTCGGCTTGCATATCGGGACAAGAACCCGGAAGAGATATTTCAAATCGCTTGTTCCGTCTACCTTCGCCGCCCGATAGAGGTTGTCTGGCACCAGTTCAAAGTTTTCCTTGAGCAGATAGATATAAAAAACCGAAGTTATTGAGGGGAGAATGAGTCC
>JAZLKY010000157.1:0-2036 GCA_045597885.1 Acutalibacteraceae bacterium
GGGTGAGACAGAGGAAACACGCTTGGATGATGACAGCTTGTATACCACCTTGTATACCAAATCTCTTGACCGGCAGTTGGCAGATGTAGCGGATATATTTGGTGCTGTTGCCGAAAGCGGAAAAGAATAAACGCTGTTTGGCCACAAACCGTATTTAACGGTCTGAACAGCATCAGGAAACGAAAGGGTTGAATAGAGATATGTCGGAAACGATCAAAGGAATGAAACGCACTGCCTATTGCGGAACATTTCGGGCAGAGCACGAAGGTCAGGAGGCAACTGTTTTCGGTTGGGTACAACGGCAACGGGATTTGGGGCAGTTGATATTTGTCGATCTTCGTGACCGTACCGGGATCATTCAGTTGGCTTTTGATCAGGATACAGACAAATCGGTTTTTGAAAAAGCGTTTTCTCTTCGTAGTGAATACGTGGTTGCGGCAAGCGGAATGGTCCGTATCCGTTCTTCCAAAAATGACGATATTCCGACCGGTGATGTGGAGATCGCTGTTAAAGAACTGCGGATCCTCAATAAAGCGGAAACGCCGCCTTTCGAAATTGTTGAAGACAGTACCACCGCCGAAGCCATACGGTTAAAGTATCGCTATTTGGATTTGCGTCGTCCCGATCTGCAACGCAATCTGTTGCTTCGTCACCGTATCGCTAAGGTGACACGGGATTATTTTGACGAACAGGGATTCATTGAACTGGAAACTCCTATGCTGATCAAATCCACGCCGGAGGGTGCCCGTGATTTCCTCGTTCCGAGTCGGGTCCATAGAGGTCAGTTTTATGCATTACCGCAGTCCCCACAGCTCTATAAGCAGTTGAGCATGGTAGCGGGATTTGATCGCTATATCCAACTGGCACGTTGTTTCCGGGATGAAGATCTGCGGGCAGACCGTCAGCCGGAATTTACCCAGATCGACATGGAAATGTCCTTCGTGGATGTGGAAGATGTCCTTTCTATGGGAGAGGGATATGTCCGGCGTGTATTCCATGATGTTCTCGGTGTTGAGGTGCCACTGCCGCTTCCCCATCTGACCTATACCGAAGCGATGGAGCGCTTTGGCTCGGATAAACCCGATACCCGCTTCGGTATGGAGATCATTGACTTGACCGAGACGGTGAAAGACTGTGGCTTTGGGGTGTTCGCCGGTGCGGTCAATGCCGGCGGAACAGTACGCTGTTTGAACGCTAAAGGGGCGGCTTCTTCACTTTCCCGTAAAGAAATTGATAAATTGACAGAAATGGTTAAGGGCATTGGTGCTAAGGGACTGGCATGGGTGCGCTGGACGGCAGACAACTGTGGTTCCTCTTTTGGGAAATTTCTTTCGGAGGATGAGATGAAACGGTTGTTGGATGCCGCCGGTGCTGAGGTCGGTGATGTTGTGCTTATCATTGCCGACACGGTCAAAAAGCACGTGCTGACAACTTTGGGCGCATTGCGGCTGGAGCTTGCAAACAAGCTGAACATTTCCAGGGATGGGTACAATCTTCTGTGGATCACGGAATTCCCCTTCTTCGAATGGGACGAAGAAAGCAAAACCTGGGTGGCTATGCATCATCCGTTCACATCGCCGTTGGATGAATGTGTGCCTTATTTGGATTCTGATCCGGAAAAAGTATTTGCAAAAGCTTACGATCTCGTTCTTAACGGTATAGAATTGGCATCCGGTTCTATTCGTATCACCGATTCCCAATTGCAGAACCGTATGTTCCGTGCGTTGGGGTTGTCAGAGGATGAGGCGCAGCAGAAGTTCGGATTTTTGTTGGATGCCTTCCGCTACGGCGCACCGCCGCACGGCGGTATGGCGATCGGGCTTGACCGTTTGACCATGCAGATGCTCGGCGCCGGCAGTCTTCGTGATGTGGTCGCCTATCCGAAGGTCCAGAATATGACCGAACTGATGACTGACTGTCCTTCTGCTGTTGATGATACGCAGCTGGAGGAACTTGGGATCGCCCGGTTAAAGACAGAAAAGTAAATAATTATCAGTGGAAAGCAGGGGCTGTTAAAAAACGAAAGTTTTTTAACA
>JAZLKY010000158.1:0-7811 GCA_045597885.1 Acutalibacteraceae bacterium
CTCAGGCACGCACAATGGAAAAGCAGAAACCGCCCATCCGCATCATATGCCCCGGCCGTGTTTACCGGGCGGATGAAGTGGATGCCACCCACTCCCCTGTCTTCCACCAGATCGAGGGCTTGGTCATAGACAAAGGGATCACCATGTGTGATCTGAAGGGCGTACTGGAGCAGTTTGCGCAGGAAATATACGGACCGGAAACGAAGGTTCGCTTCAGACCGTCTTTCTTTCCCTTCACCGAGCCGAGCGTGGAAGTGGATGTCACCTGCTCGGAATGTGGCGGAAAAGGCTGTCGAGTATGCAAAGGAGCCGGTTGGATCGAAATCCTCGGCGCCGGAATGGTGCATCCCCGTGTGCTGAAAATGGGCGGAATTGATCCGGACGAATATACAGGATTTGCTTTCGGGATCGGATTGGACCGTCTGACGACCACCCGATACAAAATCAGTGACATTCGTCTGTTGTTTGAAAACGATCAGCGTTTTCTGGAACAGTTTGACCGTTAAGGAGGTTGCAGACAATGAACATTTCATTAAGTTGGTTAAGACGGTATCTTGATATTGATGTCCCGGTGGATGAGCTGTGTGAGCGCATGATCCGCAGTGGTTTTGAGGTGGAAAGCATTGTCAACCTGGCTGACTCGCTGAAAAATGTGGTTGTCGGCAAGGTCACTGCCATGGAAAAGCATCCCGACTCCGATCACTTATGGATCTGTCAAGTGGACGTCGGGAACAGCCAGACCGTTCAGATCGTTACAGGGGCGCAGAATGTATTTACCGGAGCATTTGTTCCGGCGGCTTTGCACAACTCTTATCTGCCGGATGGCACGCACATCACCAAAGGAAAACTGCGTGGTGTTCCCTCAGACGGGATGCTTTGTTCCGGTGAAGAATTGGGGCTGAAGGCAGGCGACTATCCCGGATGTGAAGTCTATGGGATCATGATCATGGATGATACCTATCCCGCCGGCACTGATATGTGCGAAGTGCTGAAATTGAATGACTATATCATTGATTTCAAAATCACGGCTAACCGTCCCGACTGTAATTGCGTGATCGGTGTGGCACGGGAGGCAGCAGTTGCACTGGAGACTGAATTCCGTTCCCCCGTTCCCGTATATTCGGAAAAAGGCGGCAACATCCACGATCATATAAAAGTCACCGTAGAGGATTATGACCTCTGCCCCCGCTACATGGGACGTATCGTTAAAAATCTTCGCATCCGGGAATCGCCGGATTGGATGAAGCAGTGTCTGAAAGCCGCCGGCATGCGACCGATCAATAATATTGTCGATATTACCAACTATGTTTTGCTGGAAACAGGACATCCCATGCACGCCTTTGATTTGCGTGACATTCGTGGAAAAGAGATCATTGTCCGCAGGGCAAAAAATAATGAAAGCATTACCACCCTGGACGGTAAAGACCACACGCTGACAAATGATATGCTTGTCATTGCCGATGCCGAGGGACCGTCTTGTTTGGCGGGGATCATGGGCGGATTGAACAGCGAAATCAAGGAGGATACGACCGCCCTGTTCTTTGAAAGTGCCAAATTCAAACGGGACAATATTCGACGCACCACCCGCACACTGGGGATGCGTACCGAAGCGAGCGCCCGTTATGAGCGTGGTGTGGACACCATCGGAACAGCGTTTGCCATGGAGCGGGCGTTACAGCTTATTGACGAGTTGGATGCCGGTGATATTGTAGAGGGTGTGATCGACCTGCACAACGGATTACCTGAGCCGAAAGAATTGCAGGTCCCCGCTCACCGTATCAGTGATCTTCTCGGCATCGAGGTTCCTTTTGACACGATCGTTTCCATCCTTAACCGTTTGAACATTGAAACCACGCTGAACGATGGGCAGTTGTTCTGCCGCATTCCCTCTCATCGGGATGATGTGGAAGGGGCAGCCGATCTTGCTGAAGAGATCATGCGGGTATACGGATGCGATCATATCATTGCCACCCCCATGTTCGGAACGGTTGTCCGGGGACGGAAACTGCCGGAGCGTATCAAAACCGACCAGTTAAAGCGTGTCCTTATCGCCAGAGAGATGCGGGAGATCTCAACTTATTCCTTCATCAGCAGTAAAGCTACGGATACCCTGCATTTGGCGGCAGACGATTATCGGCGCAAAGCGATCGTTTTACGCAATCCGCTCGGTGAGGAATACTCCACCATGCGTACTCAATTGGTGACCAGCATGCTGACGGTCCTGTCCACCAACTACAACCGGAAGATCCCTGCCGTCCGGTTCTTTGAAGTCAATAAGCGGTTTATCCCGCAACAGTTACCTTTGACAGAGCAACCAGCCGAATTACCGACATTGTGTTTGGGATTGTACGGAGAGGGCGAAGACTTTTTCTCTCTAAAAGGGATCGTAGAAAGCCTGCTGGATTCCTTCCGTGTCAAAGCATCTTATACGGCATCTGATGAGCCATACTTGCATCCCGGCAGACAGGCGGCAATAACGGTCAACGGACAAACGCTCGGCACAATGGGCGAGGTCCATCCTGCCGTAGCAGGGGAATATGATCTGCAAAGCCGTGCTTATGTGGCGGAGATTGATCTGAAGATACTGTTTGATATGGAGACTCCCCCCGTTCTCTACAAAGCGCTCCCCCGCTTCCCTGCTGTGGAGCGTGATCTGGCACTGCTGTGCAATGACGGCATGCCGGTTGCCGACATTGAACGAATCATACGTAAAGCCGGCGGCAATCTGCTGGAGAGCGTTGACTTATTCGACGTATACAAGGGAGCGCAGATATTGGCAGGCAAAAAGAGTGTGGCATACAGTTTGAAATTCCGCCATGCAGATCGCACCCTGTCCGACGAAGATATCAATCCGTTGATGGAAAAGATCTGTCAAAAGCTACAGGCGGCAGATTGTTTGCTGCGTTCCTAAAAAGGGACTTGTCAAACAGCAAAGAATACGCTATAATAGAACTGAACAAATACTGATGAACGGAGGAACTCATCATGCAGGACAGAACGATGACATTTTCGCTGGGCGATGATAAAGAACAAGCGATGAAGGTTATTCTGACCACCGTTTATGATGCTTTGCGTGAAAAGGGGTACAATCCCATCAACCAATTAGTAGGGTATCTTTTAAGTGAAGATCCCACATACATCACCACGCACAATAACGCCCGCAGTCTGATACGCAAGGTTGACCGGGATGAATTGATGCGGGCTTTGGTCAGTTCCTATCTGAATAATTAAGAGGAGGTTATTTTATGGCAGAAAGTACTCCGTATTTGATGTATAAAGGACGGCCGTTGGTTCGTTCCGGTAATATGCTGTACTACGGAAATATGGCAGACGATCATGTTGTCATGATGCAGATATTGACCACAAAGGATGCCAATGATATGAAGATGGCGGAGAAGATCCAGATCCAATTGCTTTCTACCGATCCGGAAACACCCTTGCCGGATCGGATACTGAAGACAGTTGAGAAGGTCGGCTTATATAACGCTATGGAAATTGCCGATATTTGGCTTAACCGAATGAAATAAGCGGATAAGCCGACGGCGATCGGGTTCGTATACCATAGACAGGGCTGCAGTATTGGATTTACTGCAGCCCTGTTTTTAATATAGATCCGGAACAAAAATCCACTGTGATTATTCAAATTTCTGTCACATAATACTGTCGAAAAAAAGTTATACTGATAGACGGGGGGTGTTGCATATGACTGCCAAAGAAAAAAACAGCGAAAACAGACGAAAAACAGTTACTCTCATCTCTCTTTCCGTTTTTATACTGATTCTCATATTTCTCACCCGATTATTTATCCGGGTGTTTTTACCACATATGCATTCTTCGGAAGAATTACATTCGTTTTTATTGACATTCGGATGGAAAGGCAGATTCATATTATTTGGCTTACAATGTCTTCAGATCGTTGTAGCATTTATTCCGGGAGAGATCGTCGAGCTGGTAGCAGGATATGCTTACGGAATCGTTGAGGGGACCTTAATCTGTCTGGCGGGTGTAGCACTTTCTTCTTCTGCTATATTTTTACTCACCAAAAAAATTGGATCGCCGATAGTAGAATCATTTTTTACCCGTAAAAAAATCGAGAAGCTTCATTTCTTGAACACTGAGCGAAAATTGCGCTTTACCGTATTTTTGCTTTTCTTTATTCCGGGTACACCGAAGGATATACTTACCTACATTACCGGACTGACCAAAATGAAGTTATCGGAGTTTCTTGCAATAACGCTGGTAGCCCGTATTCCGTCAGTCATTTCCTCGACGATATGCGGACACATGATGGGAAAAGAAAACTATATGACCGCTTTGATCGTTTATGCTGTCACAGGAGCGATCAGCCTGTTGGGATACGGTTTTTATTCCATTTTGATCAAAAAAAGAAACAACCGTAATTGACTCCCTCCCCCACCTTCTCCTATTAAAGGAAGGGGCTGTTAAAAACCCTCGTTTTTAACAGCCCCTTTTCATTTCACATCTTCATCTTGATGACATTTACACCATCACGGTAATCATAAAGATATTCTTTCGACTTCTTCTCAATGATCAGCAGTCCGACCGAGTCATAACCGTCGTCCGAATCATCACGCTTTAAATGATCCATCGGATTAAAGGCTTCACCGACACTGGTAAATTCCAATGCAGAAGAATGATCTGCTTCAGAATAAGAGACATCCAGGCGAATGTCTATTTTGCCATCACCGATCTGATCAAGCAAAACATAGACCATCTCCTCAGTGCAGAGCTGCAAACGATGAGAATCGCTGGAGGACAGACCGTACTTGACGGCAAAATCCTGGATACCGCCCTGTAAAGCCATCAAGTCGAATTCCCGTTTTTCGATCTGGAAAGTCAAATGCTTCAACTTACGAATGAAGTCGATAGTTTTTTCCTTTTGCGGGTTTTCGAAGATCTGCTCCGGCGGGCCCTCCTCATACACCTCGCCGCCCGAAAGGAATACAATCCGGTCAGCGATCTGACGGGCAAAATCCATCTCATGCGTAACGATCAGCATCGTCAATCCCTGTCGAGCCAGCATACGGATGGTCGCCAGCACCTCTCCGACCATTGTCGGATCAAGAGCACTGGTCGGCTCATCAAAGAGGATGATCTGCGGTCCCATCATCATGCATCGGCAAATGGCAACCCGTTGCTTCTGACCGCCTGAAAGATCATTTACCGGGCGGTAGGCACGGTCGGCAAGACCAACGGAAGAAAGCAATTCCATAGCCTTTTTCTGTGCCTCTGCCTTGGGCATCTTCAACAGCTTCATCGGCGCAATACACAGGTTTTCCATCACATTCATGTTGGAGAACAGGCCAAAATCCTGATACACCATCCCCATGGAGCGGCGGATCTTCCCAATATCAGCACCCTTAGCAGTGATCTCCTGTCCATTGATGAAGATCTGACCGGCATCCGGCTTCTCCAACATCTCGATGGAACGCAGTAAAACGCTCTTGCCGCATCCGGATGCACCGATGAAGACGACGACCTCGCCCTCTTCTACGGTCAGATTCAATCCCTGATAAATCTTGGAAGGCCCAAAGGATTTATACAGACCTCTTACCTCGATCAATCCCATATCAATCGCCTCCCGTCTTGCGTTTCTTCGCTGAGATCCAATCAATCAATGCAAAGATTCCCGCAACAAGATAAGCAATACCAATATACAGGATCATGCCGATCACCATCATCAAGAGCGGCTGCATTGTGCGGCTTGAAGCGCTGTTGATCACACGGGTGAGGTCGGTAATGGTTACGTAACCGACAACACTGGTCCACTGGATCATGTTAATGATAGTAGATTGATACACCGGCTTGGCGATCCGCATCGCCTGCGGGAACACAACATACCACAGTGTCTGGATCTTGTTGAAGCCGAGCGTCATTGCCGCTTCGGATTCCCGCTTATTAACAGCCTCAATAGCCGAACGAAGCATTTCAGCAATATATGCCGCTGTGTTGATGCTGAATGTGATCACCGCCACATACATGGCATCCATCGAAGTGCTGGAAAAAACGCAATAATACAGCAGCATCAACAGCATTGTCAACGGAGAACCGCGGAGGACGGAAATATAGATCTGTGCAAAAACAGACAACGGCTTCACACGGCACATCCGCAGAGCACAGATACCGATCCCCAACAGTGTGCCGAAAATCAGTGATAAGGCGGAAATTTTAATCGTCTCCCACAATCCGCCTAAGATCGTCAGCAGTGCCCCTTCGGAGATCAAAATTGTATAAACAGTATTAAACATAGGCCATCATCAATTTGCTTTGGCGACCAGTTCGCCGGAATCGCTCCGATAATAGGCATCAGTCAAAGCGACACCGTCAGGGACGTCTGCATTTGCCAGTGCTTTGTTCAAAGCGGCGTTAGCGTACTCCTTGGAAACTACCCAGAACAGGGCATCCACCTTGCCGGTAGTCAAAGCAACCGCTCTGGCGGCAGAATCAATGTTGACCAACTCGACATTGACATTGGCACGCTTGGAAATCTCAGCCAATACAGCGACATTGAAGCCGGCAGGCGTACCGTCGGCGGTGATGAAATCAAGCGGAGGCAGATCGCCGGTGATAGCGACCTTAATGGTCTTGGCACCCTTGATGGTGGGAATCTCAATGGGAGAGGGCTCTCTTCCTTTGATGATATAGCCGTCAATATAGTCAGCAGTCAATGTTGACAAAGTGCCGTCTTCGTTCATCTCGCCGATAGCCTTATTCAGCAGGTCGAAAACTTCCTTGTTTTCTTCCAATACACCCATGTGATACTTCATGATGGCAGAACGGCTGTCAGCAGCCTTCTGATGGGTGATATCGTCATTCCGGGAAGTCACATACTGTCCAACACAGTCCGGGATGCTGTCTGCACGGTCGATCTTGCCGGACTTCAAAGCCAGCAGCATGGATTCGAGATTGTCATAAAAGATCCATTTGGTATTTTCAGAGGCTTCCGCCATCTTCTGCTCGTCGGAGCCGATCGCACTGAGCATACCAACGGTTTCAGCAGAACCGTCGGCACTGCCGGTGCTGGTGTTTCCGTCGGCGTTTCCGCCACAGGCGGTGAGCAGAGCCAGCAACATGGTCAGTGCTACCAGAATAGAAAGTGCACGTGTCAATTTTTTCATGGTTTTCTTCTCCTCTTTTTTAATTTATTGCAAGGGTTACTCCCTTTACAACGAAACAAAAACGACAAAAGCACCGTTTCCGTGCCGCCGATATCACCGGAAGCACTGTTTAAAGAAAAAACGGTGTTTTACAATTTTATGTATCATACCACAGTATCCCACATTTTGCAAGTGTTTCCGACAAGAATGTTGGTTTTTTTATAAAAAAAGAAAACACGACATACAAATGCAAGAGCAAAAAAGCGCCGTTTTTCGTCCTGCAAACATACATCAGTACACAGAGAACGAAAAACGGCGTCAAAAAATAACGAATATTTGCCGGATGTATTCTGCAAAAAAACCGTTTCCCGGTTTGATTTCGGTTTTATCCGGCACATCTTGTTTCAGTTGGCAAACCGACTATCGGGATCTCAAGCCTTCTTCAGTGCCTCTTCCACAGCGACAGCGCAGGCAACGGTAGCACCTACCATCGGGTTGTTGCCCATGCCGATCAGCCCCATCATCTCCACGTGAGCAGGGACAGAGGAAGAACCGGCAAACTGAGCATCAGAGTGCATCCGTCCCATGGTATCTGTCATACCGTAAGAGGACGGTCCTGCCGCCATGTTATCCGGATGCAGTGTCCGACCGGTACCGCCGCCGGAAGCGACAGAGAAGTATTTTTTGCCATTT
>JAZLKY010000159.1:0-5165 GCA_045597885.1 Acutalibacteraceae bacterium
TGTCGGCGGCAGCTTGCTCCCGTGCGGCGGCGGTGCATCTGTTGCTGGGTATTTTTAATCTGCTCCCCCTGTCCGCCCTGGACGGCGGACAGATACTGTACTGTCTTCTATGCCGCCGCCAGTCGGAAAATGCGGCATCCCGGATAGCACGGTGGGTGTCGGTCGTGCTGACTGTGCCCGCACTGCTGACTGCCGGGCTGATTTTTTTTCGGACGCAAAACCCCACTCTGCTGGTGGTATGCGGATATTTGATTTTTATGCTTTTTTGATTTCAGAAAATTCAAAAAATTTTTTATTTTCCCCAAAAAAGACCTTGACATTTTTTGTTGACGGTGATAGAATGGATCACGTTAGTGAAGCAGAGCGTTGCCCGCTCTCACCCCAGGATTCTGTTCCGAAGGGTTGATAGTGCGATTCTCCTGCCGTTTTGCGGTGGGTGTTTGTTGTGTGGGCGGCGTTGCTGTCCGCATTTTTTGTTATAGATGGAGGTGTTTTCCCATAGCAAAGAAAGAATTGCAGATCAATGAGCAGATCCGTGACAGCGAAGTGCGTCTGATCGGCGCAGACGGAGCCCAGTTGGGTGTCATGTCCGCTAAGGAAGCGCAGAGAGTGGCAGAGGATGCCGGGTTGGATCTGGTGAAGATCGCTCCCACCGCACAGCCGCCTGTGTGCCGTGTCATGGATTTTGGCAAGTATCGGTTTGAACAAGCCAAGAAAGAGAAAGAAGCCCGTAAAAATCAGCATGTGGTGGACATCAAGGAAGTTCGCTTGGGGCTGAATATTGATGTGGGGGATTTCAACACCAAAGTGGTGCAGGCATCGAAATTTCTGCAGCATGGAGACAAGGTGAAGGTCAGCATTCGTTTCCGTGGCCGTGAGATGGCGCATCCGGAAATGGGATTGGAGCCGATGCACCGTTTTGCCGATGCACTCGCAGAGATCGCCACTGTGGAAAAGGAAGCCAAATTAGAGGGACGGAACATGCTGATGTTCATGGCTCCCAAGACGGCAAAATAATGCCGTAAAAGATGTTGCGTACGGGTTATCCCGTTTACACAAAACCGATTAAGGAGGACATACAATATGCCTAAGATCAAAACGCACAGCGGTGCAAAGAAGCGTTTCAAACTGAGCAAGTCCGGCAAGGCTATCCGTGGCCATGCTTACAAGTCTCACATTCTCAACAAGAAGACCACCAAGCGTAAACGCAATCTTCGCAAGACGGTGGCGGCTGACAAGACGAATCTGGCTGCCATCAAACGCATGATCCCCTACAAATAATTGAGTGAGACGGAGGTAAATAATAATGGCTCGTATCAAAGGTGCGATGATGACTCGCAAGAGAAGAAAAAAAGTCCTGAAGCTGGCAAAGGGTTATTACGGCGCAAAGTCCAAGCTCTTTAAGACTGCTAAAGAAGCGGTGATGAAATCCGGTCAGTATGCTTATATCGGCCGTAAACAGCGTAAGCGTGATTTCCGCCGTCTGTGGATCGCCCGGATCAATGCGGCGGCAAAGGCAAACGGAATGAACTATTCCACTTTCATGAACGGTCTGAAGAAGGCCGGCATTACGCTCAATCGGAAGATGCTGGCAGAGTTGGCTGTTTCTGATGCGGCGGCGTTCATAGCGCTGACCGAAAAGGCAAAAGCGGCTCTGAAATAAAAAAGTTCGAATTGCGCCCGTCGGTCACCGTCGGACGCAATTTTGTTTCGGCAGAGGGGTGGACAGATATGTCGGTTACCAGTAAGGACAACCAATATGTGAAAGAATGGCGTGGGTTGTGTCAGTCCAGCCGGATGCGCCGTGAGACGGGGAAGTTTGCTCTGGAAGGCGCCCGCTTATGCTGTGATGCGCTGACTTCTGCTCTGCCGATCGAAACTGTGCTGTATACTGCCCAGGCCGCACAGACCTACCGTGAAGAGGTACAGGCACTGATGGAGGCGGCTGACAGATCGGTGGAGATCGCCCCATCACTGGCGGGTGTCATGGGAGATACCGCACACCCACAAGGGGTATTTTGCACGGTAAAAATTCTTGACAATCGGTTGCTTTTGGATACAATAAATACTATGGGGCGATATGGTGTCCTGGAGGATCTGCAGGATCCGGGCAATATGGGGACTGTCATTCGCACGGCAGAGGCTTTGGGGCTGGACGGGCTGATCCTGTCCGCCGGATGCTGTGATATTTACAACCCGAAGGTATTGCGGGGCAGTATGGGGGGCGTGTTCCGGCTTCGTGTATTGCATACGGCAGATCTGCCGGGGACGCTGACGGATCTGCAACAGCGTGGAATGACTGCCTTTGCCTGTGTTGTGGACAAGACGGCAACACCGGTGCACATGGTTTCTATGAAAGAGGGCAGTCTGTGTGTGATCGGCAATGAGGGCAACGGGCTTTCTGCCGCCACCGTAGCGGCTTGTCGGGAACGGGTGACCATATGTATGAGCGGTCGTGCAGAATCGCTGAATGCTTCTATGGCTGCCGGGATCGTTATGTGGGAAATGGTTCGCCCCGCTGACCGATAATGTAAGGAGGCATATCCGATGGATCGACGGTTATATTGGTTATGGCTGTCTCGGTCGTTTTCTCCGGGCAGTGCCGTTGTGGGGACACTGTTGGAGAGATTCGGAGATGCCGAACAGATTTACCGTGCTGATGAAGAGGCACTGCGGTCTGCCGGATTCCGGCAGACGGTGATCGACCGGTTGAGAGACCGGTCTTTGAATGAGCCGGAGCGGATCCTTAACCGGGTGATATCGGCTGGAGACAGCCTGGTGACACCGGATGATACGATTTATCCGATGGGACTGCGGCAACTGTCCGACCGCCCGGCGGTGCTGTACTGTCGGGGGGATATGCCGGATGCCGAGCTGTTCCCGTTTTTGGGAATGGTCGGGACACGGAATGCCACGACAGCCGGATGCGATGAAATATACGAAATTGCGGCACAGCTTGCCGCCGCCGGGATGACGATTGTCAGTGGCGGCGCCCGTGGTATCGACACGGCGGCTTTGGCTGGCTCTTTGGCAGGTCGGGGGAAAGCGGTGGTAGTTATGGCTTGCCCGTTGGACAGGGAATATCCGGCGGAGAACAAGCTGTTGCGGCGGCAAATCGTGGAACAGGGCGGCGCTTTGATCAGTGAGTACCCACACGGAGAGCCGTACCGTTGTTTGTTCCCGGTCAGAAACAGGCTGATCGCCGGCATGAGCCTTGGTGTATGCCTCGGAGAGACGCCGTCGCACAGTGGCGCAAGGATCACCGCCCGACTGGCACGGGAATATCAACGGGACGTGTTTGCTCTGCCGGGTGCGGTTGCCGCCCACCGATATGACGGCGGGCATGAGGAGATCCGGAACGGGGCGATACTGGTCACCTGCTCATCGGATATCCTGCATCATTACGGGTTGACTTTGCCGGAACCCGTTCCGCCTTCTTCGGCGGGCGAAGATAGCCATTTGCAGGGAAGACCGTCATTCGGTAAAGGTATTTTCGATGGCGCAGGACAGTCTGCTCAGGGAGAAATGTTGCCTTCTCCGGCGGTTTTGCTGCCGGAATCCTGTTCCCCTGCGGCGAAAAAGATCGCTTCCCTGCTGTCGGGTGATCCGACGGCGGCGGATGAACTGGCGGCAAAGGCAAGCCTCTCCGTTGCGGCGGTGCTGTCGGCACTGACCGAGCTGGAATTATACGGCGTGGCGGAGAATACTGTAGGACAGCAATACCGCAGATGCTGAGTTATGGGACTGCTATCATATTTGCCGGTTTTCCGATGGTCGGTGAACCGGAAACAGTTGGATCAATAGAAAGGGATGGACGAATTTCATGTCAAAACTGGTCATAATGGAATCCCCCTCAAAGGCCAAGACGGTCAAGAAGTATTTAGGCGGAGATTTTGAGGTGATCGCTTCTTTGGGACATATCCGGGATTTGCCCAAGACACTGTTGGGCGTGGATGTGAAGAACGGATTCCGTCCTCGCTATGTGGATATTCCGGGGAAGAGTGTCCTGATCCGGCAGTTGAAACAGGCTGCCGCCGCCAGTGATCAGATCTTTCTCGCAACCGACCCGGACCGGGAGGGTGGGGCGATGGCCTGGCATTTGGCACAGCTTCTCCGTATGCCGTTGGACGAAGCCAACCGGGTGACCTTCAATGAGATCACCAAGACCGGTGTGACGGCTGGGATGTCTCACCCCAGAGCATTGGATATGAATCTGGTCAATGCTCAACAGGCACGGCGGATACTGGACAGGATCGTCGGATACGAGCTCAGTCCGTTTTTGTGGCGTAAAGTGCGCAAGGGGCTTTCTGCCGGGCGTGTGCAGTCTGCTACCGTCAGCTTGGTGGTGGATCGGGAGAATGAGATCCGTTCATTTGTCAGCGAAGAATACTGGACATTGGATGCCTCTTTTTCCGTTACCGCTAACGGACGGCAGTTTCCTGCCAAATTCTATGGGACAACGGATAAAAAAATGGCGATCGCAGATAAGATGCAGGCGGATGCCATTTTGCAGGAGTTGGAAAAGGCTGTCTATGTGGCATCCGGGGTGAAAACAGGGACCCGACGGGTAGCGCCGTCGCCGCCGTTCACTACCTCTACCATGCAGCAGGAAGCGAGCCGCAAACTGAATTTTACTCCCCGCCGCACGATGAAAGCGGCACAGGAATTGTAC
Organism: Acutalibacteraceae bacterium; assembly: GCA_045597885.1. Taxonomy (GTDB): domain Bacteria; phylum Bacillota; class Clostridia; order Oscillospirales; family Acutalibacteraceae; genus UBA5905. The sequence continues at coordinate 4,673 of JAZLKY010000159.1, forward strand.
GAAGGTATTGACATACACGGTATCGGTGCAACCGGTCTGATCACCTATATGCGAACGGATTCACTGCGGATATCGGAGGAGGCACGTGCCGCCGGAAGCGACTATATCCGGGCACAGTACGGCGAACAGTATCTGCCGCCCAAGCCACGGTATTTCAAGACCAAAGGGAATGCACAGGATGCCCATGAGGCGATTCGTCCCTCATCGCCCGATCTGACACCGGAACGGGTGAGGGATTCTTTGTCGGAGGATCAGTATAGGCTGTATAAGTTGATTTGGGAGCGCTTTATGGCAAGCCTGATGTCAGATCAGATACAGAAGACCTGTCAGGTGGATATTTCTGCCGGAAGGTATTTATTCAAAGCTTCCGGGTATACGGTCCAGTTTGACGGTCATACGGTGCTGTATGTGGAAGGACGGGACGAAAAAGGGGAGGAAAACAAACCGTTGCCGGAGATCCGGCAGGGGGATACTTTGTTCTGCCGGAAGATCG
>JAZLKY010000160.1:0-4837 GCA_045597885.1 Acutalibacteraceae bacterium
TTGCGACAGTAATGACGGTGTTTTCTCTTGTGCCGAAGAACAAAAGATGTCTTTACTTTCCCTTATGAGTAAAAAACAGATCATTACGGGAGAAAATCCGGATTTTTCCTCTACCGTTTCCCGGCTGAAAGAAAAGCAGAACACGTTGAGATCCGGTTATCATCAGGCGGTCTCCTATGTAAAAGCACCGGTGGCTGGCTATTTTGCGGACAGGGTAGACGGATATGAAACGACATTATCCGGTGTGGATCCGTGTGCTCTGTCGGTGTCATCGTTACAGGAATTGCTTTCGGCTGAACCGCCGTCGGCCCCAGCCGCCTGCGGAAAGATCGTCGGAGGATATGAGTGGTATTTCGGCTGTATTATTCCCGACAGTTTTTACAGTTCCTTTGCCGTGGGTAATTCGTTGTCTTTGCGTATGTCTTTTGTTTCGGATGACGATATTCCGGTGACCGTCGCCGCCTGCAATAAGGATAATAACGGAAATCTTGCGGTGATCTTTCGGTGCGCAAATATGTCAGATGCTTTGTCGACCATTCGTGTCGAAACGGTTCAGGTTCAGTTGGTCCGACATAACGGATTAAAAGTACCAAAAAGTGCCATTGAGGTCAATGATAAAGGAGAGGCGGGAGTGTATATCCGTTCCGGTAATGTCGTATCCTTTCGCTTGATCCGACAGGAATACAGTGAGCCGGCAGATTATGTGATCTGTGAACAAACAGAGGAAAAAGGATATCTTCATCTGTATGATGATGTGATTGTTGAAGGGAGGGGACTGTATGACGGAAAGATTATTCACTGACACCGGTGTGGCGGATAATCTGGCACGGATCCGGGAGTCTATTGCCGATGCTTGTGCGCTGGCAGGCAGACGGCAGGAGGATGTTCAGTTGATCGCTGTTACAAAGACGGTCGATGCCGCCAGGATCAATGAGGCCATTGCCGCCGGTGTGCATCAGATCGGAGAAAACCGTGTACAGGAGTATTGCCAAAAACGTCCTCTTCTTTCCGATGAATGCGGGCTGGTCACTCACTTGATAGGTCATTTGCAGACGAACAAAGTTAATCAGATCGTCGGAAAGGTGGATATGATCCAGTCGGTTGACAGCTTCCGGCTGGCTGAACGGATATCCCGTGCTTCTGTTGGCTTGGGCATCGTTTCCAAGGTGCTGATAGAGGTCAATATCGGTGCAGAAGAAGCCAAATCCGGTGTAGAACCGGATAAATTGTCGGAATTACTGGAAATGGTTGCCGGTCTGCCCGGTATTTGCGTTCGCGGATTGATGACGGTTGCTCCGATTTTACCCTCGGAGACTGAAAAAAGAAAAGTTTTTTCAAGAATGTATCAACTGTTTGTTGACAACAGGGGTAAAAATATGGATAATATAAGTATGCAGGAATTGTCTATGGGGATGTCCGGAGACTATCGTGAGGCAATTCTGGAAGGGGCGACGATGGTCCGTATCGGCTCCGCAATATTCGGAAACAGAAATTATATAAAATAAAAACAGGAGGCTATGAAAATGGGACTGTTCGGTAAATTCTTTGGAGAAGGCTCGGAGACAGAAGACGAAAACGAGGAGATCCGTAATGACGGTTTCTTCCGCAAAAGAGAAGATGACGGTGACAGCCCGGTGGCAGAAACAGTCAAGAAAAGCAACAAAGTGGTAAATATTCATGCAACAGCGCAGTTGCAGGTGGTGCTTGTCAAGCCGGAGCGCTTTGACGATGCCAGCACCGTGGCGGATCATCTCAACGCCAAGCGTACAGTGGTACTGAATCTCGAATCCTGCAACAAAGATGTAGCACGCCGTATTTTGGATTTTCTCAGTGGTGTGGCTTATGCTAATGACGGACAGATCAAAAAAGTTGCTAACTGCACCTTTATTATCACGCCGTACAATGTGGGGCTGATGGGAGATCTACTGGACGAATTGGAGAATAATGGGTTATACTTCTGATAAAAGCGGAGCAGATCTGTTACTTCCCCGTGTCGGTGACGCTGTGGCTCTTTGCCAAAAGCGGGAATTTCCCTGCTTCCTTGGCTTTTTTGACGAAAGGGAGCAACAGCAAGTGATCGCTTATTTGAAGAAGCAGTCATCCGTATGTTGGTTACTGGATGGCGGACACCCGGATGCCGAGCGGAAAATGTTGTGTGTCTTCCCGCCGTACTATCAGCCGGAACAGATCGCTTTTCCGTTGCAACAGGTGGCATTCCGTTACCGCCGGGAGAAGCATTTGTCCCATCGGGATTTTCTTGGTACGATGATGTCTGCGGGTCTGCGGCGGGAGACGGTCGGAGATATTCTTTGCTCGGACGGTCTTGCTGTTGTGTTTTTGCGGGATGAGATAGCAGACTATGTGAGTGATCAGATCTCTGCGGTTGGCGGTGAGGGCGTTACCATCCAACGTGACTACGAGGGTGAACTGCCGGTTTTTCATCGTTTTTCCCCGGTTGACGGTACGGTGGCTTCTCCTCGGCTGGATGCCGTATTGAAAGTGTTGCTTCACTGCTCCAGAGAACAGGCGGCGCAAATGATCCGAACCGGGACGGTCGAGGTGGATCACTGTCCGGTATCCTCTGTCAGTGGACTGCTGACAGCACCGGTGACGGTGTCTGTTCGGGGAATCGGACGATTTGCTGTCGATCAGATCGGACCTCAGACAGCCAAAGGACGTTATGCAGTCAAAGCCAGAAAATATATTTAAATCATCGGAAGCAAGGAGCCAAATTTGAAAGACAGAACTTTCAAACCTGATGTTTTGCAGCTTGTGCCTCTTTGACAGTGGCGAATTTGCTTCGCATAATCAGCCACAATTCCGTAACGAAAGGAAATGAAAGCTATGAACGTAAAAATGGTTAGTGCACAGGATATCCGAGATATACAGTTTGGTAAATCCTTCAATGGGTATAAGACATCGGATGTCGATACATTTTTAGATTTATGTGCCGAGACGGTGGAAGAATTGACTCGAATCAACGCTGAGAATGAGCAGAAGATGCAGGTCCTCGCAGAAAAAGTCGTGGAATACCGGAATCAGGAGGAGAGCATTGGCAATGCGTTGCTCAATGCACAGAAGAGCAGTGAAGCAGTTTTGGCTGATGCACGGAAACAGGCAGATGATATCTTGGCAGAGGCCCGTCAGCAGGCGGATGAGATTTTAGCCGATTCTAAAGAAAAGGCTGATAATCTGCTGGATGCGACCAAAGCCGATACAAAAGCAGAACAGGATGAACTTCAACGGATCCGCAAAGAAGTGGCGGATTTTAAGACAAAACTGATGGAAACCTACCGGGAGCATTTGACGCTGATCGGTATTTTGAATGATGAGGCTGAGAAGCAAGAGGCGCCCATCCGCCCGGAGTCGGAAACGGTCAGCGAACCGAATTCGTCGGAAACGGCGGAACCTGCTACATCGGCACAGCCGACACCGAAACTGGATTTGTCCGGCTTCACCATTACGGAAGAGGACGACTGACCGACAGGGATCGGTTCTCATTTTATTATTTTCAGCATAGAAAACAAGGCATGAGGAAACGACGGTTACAGGGACGGGGAAGGGTGCCCGGATGGGAGGATTCCCTGTCCCTTTTTATTAGAAAAGGAGAAACGGCATGTTTACCGCACTGTCTTTCGTTCTGACAGGTATTTTTATCGGGATAGATCAATATACCAAATATCTCGCCGGTCATTTCCTGAAGGAGCAGCCGCTTGTTGTATGGCGTGGCGTATTTGAATTGCGTTACTGTGAGAATACCGGAGTGGCGTTCAGTATGCTGGAAAATCAACGGTGGCTTTTTATTCCGACGACGGTGCTGGCGATGATTTTTGTGCTGATCCTTTTGTGGCGCAGTCCTCTTTGCCGTCATGCGGTCTTTCGCTTCAGTATGATATTGATCCTAGCCGGTGGCATCGGAAATTTGATTGATCGTACTGTTTACGGATTTGTGGTTGATTTTCTCTACGTGAAACTGATTGATTTCCCAATATTTAATTTTGCGGATTGTTGTGTGGTCATCGGTGCGGTGTTGTTGTTTATTTATTTCTTGTTTTTATTCCGTGAGCCGGAAGACCGACCGTTAAAGACCCTGCTGTTCGGATTGCCGGTGGAGAAAAAATGGGCTGATACACATGGCTCAGATACAGATACTGCCGGTTGACGAGGTGGCAGACGGCTCCAGAGTGGATGCATTTATTGCATCGCAGATGAATATCAGCCGCTCTTGTGTGCAGGGGTGGCTGGAACAGGGAACCGTCACCGTCGGCGGACGATCGGTACCGAAAAACTATAAGATCCGTTCCGGCGAACAGGTCAGTGTTCAAGTGCCTGATCCGGTCGCCTATCAAGTCAAAGCAGAAGATATACCTTTGGAGATCGTTTATGAAGATGATCACCTGTTGGTGGTCAACAAACCGAAGGGTATGGTCGTCCACCCGGCGGCAGGGCATTATGAAGGCACATTGGTCAATGCGCTTTTGGCGCATTGCGGGGATAGCCTGTCCGGTATTAACGGGGTGAACCGTCCGGGGATCGTTCACCGTATTGATAAGGATACCAGTGGACTGCTGATCGTGGCTAAGAATGATCGGTCTCATAGCGGATTGGCAGAACAGATCAGCGTTCACAGTTTTATTCGGGTGTATGAGGCGGTTGTGGTCGGTTGCCCTAAAGAAGCGGTGGGTACAGTGGATGCGCCGATCGGTCGCCATCCGACTGACAGAAAAAAAATGACCGTGACCGCCACGCATTCCAAACCGGCGATAACCCATTATGAGGTACTGGATTCTTATGTCGGCTACAGTCATCTTCGCCTGCGTTTGGAAACCGGACGTAC
>JAZLKY010000161.1:0-5239 GCA_045597885.1 Acutalibacteraceae bacterium
TGCATTCACATCCGGGGACACTGACCGTCGCAGAGATGCCGGGCGGAAGGATGCCTCCGCCGAACAGGCAGGGAGAGACGGACAACCGTTTGTTTCTCCATGTATTTGCGTTGCAATCAGAAAGGAATGGTCGAACAATGAAAATTGCAGTTGCCGGAACCGGCTATGTAGGACTTTCCATTGCAGTCCTGCTCGCCCAGCACAACCAAGTCAAGGCAGTAGACATCATCCCGGAGAAGGTCGAGATGATCAACCACCGCCGTTCCCCCATCGTGGACAAGGAGATCGAGGAATATTTGGCAAATAACGATCTTCATCTCGAAGCCACGCTGGACGGAGACAACGCCTATCGGGATGCCGATCTGGTGGTGATCTCCACCCCCACCAATTATGACGAACGGAAGAATTATTTTGACACCTCATCGGTCGAGGCGGTCATTCAGCAGGTGATCGCCGTCAACCCGGATGCGGTGATGGTCGTCAAGTCCACCGTGCCGGTCGGTTTCACCGAATCTGTCCGGGAACAGTATTGCTGTGACAACATCCTGTTCAGCCCCGAATTCCTGCGGGAGGGACGGGCGCTGTATGACAATCTGCATCCCAGCCGGATCATTGTCGGTGTGCCGGTTCGTAATGCCCGCCTGCATAAAGCGGCAGAGACCTTTGCCGGTCTGCTGGTACAGGGGGCTGAAGAAGAAGACATCCCCGTGCGGTTCATGAATCCCACCGAGGCGGAGGCAGTCAAGCTGTTCGCCAATACCTATTTGGCACTGCGTGTCAGTTTCTTCAACGAGCTGGACACCTATGCCTCTGTCCGGGGACTGGATACCCGTTCCATCATCGAGGGTGTAGGCTTAGATCCCCGTATCGGCAGTCATTATAACAATCCTTCTTTCGGGTACGGCGGTTACTGCCTGCCTAAGGACACCAAGCAGCTTCTTGCCAACTATGATGATGTGCCGCAGAATATTATTTCCGCCATCGTCGCCGCCAATGGCACCCGCAAGGATTTCATTGCTGATCAGATCATTGCCCTTCAGCCCAAGATCGTCGGTGTTTACCGTTTGACCATGAAAGCCGGCTCGGATAATTTCCGTCAGAGTTCCATCCAAGGGGTGATGAAGCGGATCAAAGCCACGGGTATCGAAGTGGTCATCTACGAGCCGACTATGAAAGAGGATCTGTTCTTCAACAGCCGGGTGATCCGGGATTTGGACGAATTCAAACAACAGTCGGACGTGATCCTTGCCAACCGATACAACGAAGATATTGCCGACGTGCTGGACAAGGTATATACCCGCGATCTGTACTTCCGGGATTAAACCGACAGCTTATTGTAAAAATCAGGCAAAAATTTCACAAATCGTAGGGAACGGGCTTGCCCGTTCCGATAAAGTTTTCAGTTTTTTCAAAAATCCATGCGGAACGGGCAAGCCCGTTCCCTACGGTCGTTGTGGAGAAAACCAATTGCAAAAAATTCAAGAAACCTTGTTATTTTGGACATTATTGATTTTTATAAATGGCTAATTAAACCGAAAAAAGGAGAAAGGGGGAAAACCAATGTTTATACCCACACTGTTTTTCTCCCTGCTCCGCTATGAGCTCACCGGCGACGATGTCGCCGGTGAAATGCTGTCTCATACACCGATTTCCACCGACACACGCCGCCGGTTGGACATGTTGGCAAAACAGCAGGATCTCTCCCATCTGACAGCCGATGCCCTACTCAAAAGCGGGGCGGTCACCGAGGAGGATCAGCAGATCTGTTTGCAACAACAGGCAGTTGCCATGTGGCGGTGGGAAACAGCAGAATATGATATCGGCGGTCTCTCTGCCTGCTTGGAAGAGGCCGCTATCCCTTATGTTTTGCTCAAGGGGGCTGTCCTTTGCCATTGGTATCCCGAACCGTGGATGAGGACAGCATCAGATGTCGATATATTGGTACGGTCTGCCGATTTTTCGAATGCCGTCGCCTGTCTTTGCCGCCGTGCCGGCTATCAGAAGAAGAGCGACACCCCGCACGATACCCTGTTGCTGACACCTACCGGCACACGGGTGGAAGTGCACCACACGCTGATCGAGCAGGGGCGTCTGCCGCAGGCGGATATTCTGCTCCGGGAAGAAGCGGTGTGGGATCACACGGTAGCGACGGGCAGTGGCTGCCGACGGGAAATGACAACAGAGATGCTGTATTTCTACCATATCGCTCACATGGCAAAGCATGTACTCAACGGGGGGATCGGCGTACGCTTTTTTATCGACCTGTGGCTGTTGGAGAAATATCTTCCGTCCGCCTGCACCGAATATTCTCCCTTGATCCGTCAGAGCGGATTAGAAGCATTTGCCCGCTATTCCCGCCAACTGGCAGAAAAGTGGTTCGGCAGTCTGCCGCACACCGACCGGCAAAGCGTTTTGGATTCGAGCAACGCATCACCGGCCGATACGGGACCCGATGACCGTACTATTGCCGCATATGAAGATCTGGTCCTGCATGCCGGTCTGTACGGTAGTGTGACAGGGATCGCCGGGATGCATTTGGCACACAAAGGCAGCCGCTCTTACTGGTCCTACCGTCTTTTCCCTCCCCGGCAGTACCTGACCGCCGCCTATCCCCGTCTGCGGGAGAAGCCGTGGCTCGCCCCCGCCATCACCGTTCACCGTCTGCTGATCGCTCCGTTCCGGGGCGGCTGGCGCCGGATCCATCGGGAGCGGTCGGCACTCAAACAGATAAATCATAAACAACAAGGGGAACTTTCGGCTTTGTTAGATTCATTAGAGTTGGGACAGTAAATCCGTTTTCGAAAATTTTTCGATGACCATCCGGTTGCATTTGACACGATTTGTGCTATACTGTTGGACAGATTGTTAAACTATAAGCCGAAGGAAGTCGGATAAGCCACAGCCAACAGCGATCGGGTTCGCCTCCCTTCGGCTATAACCAAAGCGAGGCGGTTTGTTCCATGGCAGCAACACATGAAAAAACCATAAAGCGCAGCCGAAAGCTTTATGTGATCGAGGCAGGCGTAGAATACCTGATCTCCATTTTGGTCACCGGTTCATTTCTGGCGACACTGACCGGGGAGTTGGGCATGTCCGACGGTCTGACCGGGATCGTTTCCGCCATCATTTCGTTGGGCTGTATTTTTCAACTTTGTTCCGTTGTCATCCACCGCAAGCGTGTCAAGCGGTTCGTCGTACTGATGAGCATCGCCAATCAACTGCTGTTTGCCTGTGTGTACGTGATCCCGCTTCTGTCTGTCTCCGGACGTGCCAAGGCATGGATGTTCACTGCCATCATGTTTTTGGCATATTTTATTTATAATTTTGCCCACCCCAAAAAAGTAGATTGGTTCATGTCACTGATCAATAACGGAGAGCGGGGACGCTTCACCGCAGTCAAAGAGATGGTGTCATTGATCATGGGCATGGCTTTTTCTTTTGGCATGGGGCTGATGACCGACCATTACCGGGACAGTGGTAATATCCGTATGGCGTTCATTGTCAGTGGGATCGTGATGCTCGGACTGACCGTCTTGCATATGCTTACCATGATCTTTTCAGTCGAAACACAGCCTGCTCTCCTCTCCGACAAAACCATCGGTGACCAGTTGCGGGCGGTGGCGAGCGACCGTAAAGTGATCCGCATCACTGTCGTGTTTATTCTGTGGCATATCGCCACCTATGTGACCACCCCTTTTTACGGTACTTATCAGATCAATGAGCTTGGATTCAGCCTGACCTTTATTTCACTGATCAGCACGGTGGGCAGTATCGTCCGTATCATCGCTTCCTTTTTCCTGGGGGCTTATGCGGACAGAAAGTCGTTTGCCGCCATGCTCCGCATTTGCTTTGCAGTCGTTTGTATCGGGTTTATCGCCATGGCGTTGGCAGTACCTGCCAACGGCAGGATCATGTTCATTATTTACAACCTCTGTTATGGGTTCGCTATGGGCGGGATCAACAGCGCCTTGACCAATCTGGTATTTGATCATGTATCGGAAGAAAAACGGGCAGATGCGCTGGCGATCTCTCAAGCCTTCGCCGGTACAGTCGGTTTCCTTACGACACTGGTGACCAGCCGATTGATCACCGTCATACAGACAAACGGCAATACGGTTTTCGGCTTGCCACTGTATGCCCAGCAGTTGACCAGTGTGCTGGCACTGCTGTTCACCGTCGGAACGATAGTATATGTTTCTGTTGCATTTAAAGAAAAGGATCAAAAGGGTTGACGCATCCTATAACTAAAGGAAGGGAGAGAGATGAATGGGCTGGTTTTTCCCGGCACTGATCTGTGTACTCGGCTGGGGATTTGCCGACTTTTTTTATAAAAGGGGATCGGACGGACAGGATCTCCACTCTCACCTGAAGATCGCCGTGTGGGTCGGACTGGTCATGGGCGTTTGTGCGCTGATCCTGCTTCCCTTTACGGAAAGCGGGATGTCACCGGCTCAGTTGGCTGTGAACATTGTCCGATATGCACCGGCATCTGCCTTTTATATTCTGTCCATGATCATTGGCTATGTCGGTCTGCGCTATTTGGAGCTGTCCATCGCCTCCCCGGTGCAGAATGCCTCCGGTGCCCTGTCCGCCATCTTTATCATCATCTATTTTGTTGTCACCGGCAGACAACGGGACATCCTGCAAACATTGTCGGTGGCGGATCTTGTCGGTACGGGGATCATCGTGATCGGCATGATAGCTCTGGCGATCGCCGAACAGAGACTGGCAGATACCGACGGCGAAGCATCCCGCTTCCGTCGAGGAGCCAAAGCGCTCCTCTTCCCGCTTCTGTACTGCCTGTTTGATACTGTGGGCACTGCCGCTGACGGCATCATTTTAAACGAAGAGACCGGACTCGGATTGGGAGAACTGGATGTGATCGTTCTCTACGGTATCACCTTCTGGGTGGTCGGCATTTTTGCCTGGCTGTATTTGCGCTATCGCACAGGTGAGTGGTACAATCCCTTCTCCCGGCAGGAGCTTCCCAAAGCCGCCGCCGCCGGATGTGAGGAGTTCGGACAGGTCTTCTATGTATTTGCTATGACCGCCAGTCCCGTTCTCACCGCCCCCACGGTCGCTTCCTACTGTGTTGTTTCCGTCCTCCTGTCCCGCTTCCTGCTGCGGGAAAAACTGAACGCCCTGCGCTATGGATGCATCATCACCGTGGTGATCGGCATCGTGCTGTTGGGCGTGGCAGAAGGAATGGCAGAAAAAATATGATGACAAAAAGGAGAGA